>NZ_JBFRSX010000050.1:0-78415 GCF_041473835.1 Vibrio sp. 10N.222.55.A1
ACACTGGCAAGCCCTTTTTTAAGTTTTTTTCGTTTTTTTATTCGTTCGATTAAAAAGAACTCAAAACGCCTCAAAAGTAGGCTTTTATCTTACATATTCTTCAGTTTTTCAGTGAACAAAGAGACTTTTTCCCAGTTTGTGTACTCAACTTCCTTCGTTGTATCCGTTTCACCACCTGTCATATTCATAATAAAGCGGATCATGGTTCTATCGAACCAGTTATAACGTGGGTAATAGAGGGCACCTGCAAATACACCGATTAAAGTCGGCTGCCATGGAGACTTGGTAAGGAACTTCTTAATATACGCACTGCCTTCTGGTGTATCTTTGCCTTGGTCTTCTTTACGCGCCGTTAAGTTAACACAGAAGAACGCAACCTTGCTTGATTGCAACTGAGTAAGGTTGGCATCAATAAATTGATATAGCTTCTTATTAAGGTGGCCATAACGAATCGATGCGCCAATCAACACTCTGTCGTACTGAGCAAAGTCCACCTTGCCAATAGTGTGCAGATCTTGAAGCTCACATTCGAACTCACTCATTTCTTCTTTTATATAGTTCAAGATTTTCTTGGTCTGCCCTTCACGGCTTGAATACAAAAATAGAACTTTTGCCACAATGTTGTCCTTAGCTACGCCAAAACGTAGGGGTCAATAAGATTAATAAGGTGAAGATTTCTAATCGGCCAAACAGCATAGATACGATAAGTACCCATTTTGCTTTGTCGTTCACATCGCCAAAGTGCACCGCGACTTCACCAAGGCCCGGGCCAAGGTTATTTAATGTCGCCGCTACCGCAGAGAAAGCACTCAACTCGTCCATACCAGTTGCAATAAGAGCCAGCATACAAACCACAAACACTAATGCGTATGCAGAGAAGAAGCCCCAGACCGCATCTACAACACGTTGTGGTAGTGCAGAACCGCCAACCTTGATGGTATAGACAGCCCGTGGGTGAACAAGACGCTTCATTTCACGAGCACCTTGCAGAGTAAGTAGTAAGATTCGAATCACTTTCATACCACCACCCGTAGAACCTGCACATCCCCCTATAAAAGAAGAGAACAAAAGCAGTACGGGTAAGAACAATGGCCACTCTGAGAAACCCGTCGTTGTAAAACCCGCGGTCGTAGAGATAGACACGGTTTGGAACAAGGCTTGGTCGAAAGCATCGTAGTACGAATCATAAGAGTGATGATTGAGCAGTAATAAGAAACAAACCAAGAACAGTACTGCCTGAATAAAGATAAAGGCGCGGAACTCAGGATCTTTCCAATAATACTTAGGATGCACACCACCTGAAGCAAATGCAGCAAAGTGAAGCGAATAGTTACATGCGGATATAAGAAGGAACACAACTGTAATCATGTTGATCGCAGGGCTATTGAAATACCCCATGCTCGCATCGTGAGTCGAGAAGCCACCAATCGCAATAGTAGAGAAGCTATGACTGATGGCATCAAAGAAGCTCATCCCAGCAAGCCAAAACGCCACTGCACAAGCAATGGTTAAGCTCAGGTAGATGTACCAAAGCGCTTTTGCCGTTTCAGCAATACGCGGAGTCATCTTGCTATCTTTTACTGGACCCGGGATTTCAGCACGATATAACTGCATACCACCGATACCCAGAACAGGGAGGATAGCTACCGCTAATACGATGATACCCATACCACCAAACCATTGTAGGAACTGACGATAAAAAAGAATCGCCTTAGGCAGATCATCGAGGCCGACAATTACGGTCGCACCTGTCGTAGTTAATGCAGAGAAGGATTCGAAGAAAGCATCGGTTACCGACACATTGGGGTTATCGGCGATCAAAAACGGCAGCGCACCCGCACTACCGATTACCGTCCAAAACAGAACAACAATCAAAAAGCCATCACGCGCTTTCAATTCATGCTTATAACGTCGGTTTGGAAACCAGCAAGTTGCTCCACAGAATAAGAGAACGAAGAAGGTCGTCACAAATGGCACACCCGCACCATCTCGATAGATCAGTGCGACGAGCGCAGGAGCAAGCATTGATACACTAAAAAGTGCTAATAATAATCCGACGATTCGAATAATTGAGCGAAATTGCATGAGCTATTGAACGAAGCGAAATGCTTCACACTTCCTAGTTGTCTTTGACTTTCGTTACCAGTGCCTTAGCACCGCTTTTATTGATCATGGTTTGGGTAAACGAATCTACCTGAAGGAGCTCTATTTCAATAATAAGCTCAACTTGAACACCATAATCCGCTTGGACCTCAACAGCCTGATGCTGAGCCATGATGGATTGTGCGATCGGCACAAAGCCATAGTCTAACTCTAGCCGTAATTTTGTGGTTATTTTTTTCTCGATAGTTTGAAGCAGCTTGAGAGCTTGTTGTACTCCACCACCATAAGCCTTAACTAAACCACCAGTACCGAGCTTGATTCCGCCTGAATAGCGAGTGACTACAGCCGTTAACTCGCCAACACCTGAACCAGACAGTTGCGCCAAGATAGGCTTTCCAGCAGTACCCGAGGGTTCGCCATCATCACTAAAGCCCCACTTCATCGAGTCTTCAGGTCGCCCTGCAGCAAAGCCCCAACAGTTATGTCGCGCTGAAGAATGCTCTTTTTTTACCTGTTCAACGAACTGCTTAGCCGCTTCTACACTTGGAGTATGAGCAAGATGCGTAATAAAGACGCTCTTTTTTATCTCTTCTTCAAACAGAGCCGACGCAGAAGGTATTAAATAAGGCTGTTCATTCATATCGTTAACTTAGTTAATAAGAGCGACGAAGTGTATCACGCGTGAATAATAAGGGTTAGAGGATCTGTGCTATCGCACAATGTTAAACAATTGTTTAAAAAATGTATTGAAATTAATCAAGCAGAGGTACAGACTAAGATAACTGGTCTTACCAGGTATTCTACAATAATAGAAAGATAACAAGATTCTCTCAAACAATCGTGGATTGTATGTCATGGAGATAGACAATGATTTACCAAGCTAACACCCTACAGGTAAAGGAATTACAAGATGGTATTGCGGAATTAAGCTTCTGTGCACCAGCCTCTGTAAACAAACTCGACCTTGCTACTTTAGAATCACTAGATAAAGCGTTAGATGCTCTTAATGCTCACGCAGGATTACGTGGTTTAATCTTAACTTCAAACAAAGACGCGTTCATTGTAGGCGCAGACATCACTGAATTTCTTGGCCTATTTGCTAAGCCAGAAGCAGAACTTGATGAATGGTTAAGATTCGCTAATTCAATCTTCAGCAAGCTCGAAGACCTTCCTGTCCCAACTCTTTCAATGATGCGTGGCCATGCCCTTGGCGGCGGCTGTGAATGTGTACTCGCTACCGATTTCCGTATCGGTGACAAGACCACCAGCATTGGCCTACCTGAAACCAAACTTGGCATCATGCCTGGTTTTGGTGGTTGTGTACGCCTACCTCGTGTTATCGGTGCTGACAGCGCAATGGAAATTATCACGCAAGGCAAAGCATGCCGTGCAGATGAAGCGCTTAAAGTTGGCTTGTTAGATGCGATTGTTGAAACAGACCAGTTACTAGAATCGGCAATCAATACCGTTTCTCTGGCTGCTAATGAAAAATTAGACTGGCAGCTACGCCGTAAACAAAAGACATCAGCGCTTTCACTAAGCAAACTCGAAGCGATGATGAGCTTTACCATGGCGAAGGGCTTAGTTGCTCAAAAAGCAGGGCCTCACTACCCAGCTCCGATTACTTCTGTGATTGCGATTGAAGAAGCAGCACGCAGCAATCGCGATGCAGCACTCGACATCGAACGTAAGCACTTCGTTAAGCTAGCGAAATCGGAAGAAGCAAAAGCATTAGTTGGCTTATTCCTGAATGACCAGTACATCAAAGGCTTAGCGAAACAAGCGGGTAAGTCAGCAAACAAAGCAACTGAGCGTGCAGCCGTACTTGGTGCAGGTATCATGGGCGGCGGTATTGCTTACCAATCAGCTCTAAAAGGCGTGCCAGTGATGATGAAAGACATCGCACAAGCATCGCTTGATCTAGGTATGAACGAAGCATCTAAGCTGTTGAATAAACGCTTATCACGCGGTCGCTTAGATGGATTCAAGATGGCAGGTATTCTGTCTTCTATTACTCCAAGCCTGCATTACGCGGGTGTAGAACAGTCGGATGTGATTGTTGAAGCAGTAGTAGAAAACCCGAAAGTAAAAGCAGCAGTACTGAGCGAAGTGGAAGGTTTGGTTGGTGAAGACACGGTTCTAACATCAAACACCTCTACAATTCCGATCAACCTGCTAGCGAAATCACTGAAGCGCCCAGAAAACTTCTGTGGCATGCACTTCTTTAACCCTGTGCATCGCATGCCTTTGGTTGAGATCATCCGTGGTGAACAAACTTCAGAAGAGACCATCAATCGCGTGGTTGCTTACGCAGCGAAGATGGGTAAATCCCCAATCGTTGTTAACGACTGCCCAGGCTTCTTCGTTAACCGTGTACTTTTCCCTTACTTTGGCGGTTTCAGCATGTTGCTACGCGACGGTGCTGATTTCACTAAGATCGATAAAGTGATGGAGCGCAAGTTCGGTTGGCCAATGGGCCCGGCTTACTTACTAGACGTTGTAGGCCTAGACACTGCACACCACGCACAAGCTGTGATGGCGCAAGGTTTCCCAGAGCGTATGGGCAAAGAAGGTCGTGATGCGATTGATGCACTTTACGTTGCTGAAAAATACGGTCAGAAAAACGGTAGCGGTTTCTACACATACAGCGTAGACAAGCGTGGTCGTCCGAAGAAGACCTTCTCTGAAGACATTCTTCCTATCTTGGCTGACGTATGTCAAGCACCACAAGATTTTGATGACCAAACAATTATCCAGCGCGTGATGATTCCAATGATCAACGAAGTGGTGCTTTGTCTAGAAGAAGGCATTATCGCGACACCGCAAGAAGCGGATATGGCACTGGTTTACGGTTTAGGCTTCCCTCCATTTAGAGGCGGCGTATTCCGCTACTTAGACAGTGTGGGCATTGGTAACTTCGTTGAAATGGCGAAAGGCTACCAAGACTTAGGTGCAATGTACCAAGTTCCTCAGCTATTGCTTGATATGGCAGCGAAGGGCGAAAGCTTTTACGACAGCCAACAAGCCAGTTCTCTGTAACCCACATTTGGAAAAGGAATAGCAAAATGAAAAATGTAGTTGTTGTTGATTGCCTTCGCACCCCAATGGGACGTTCCAAAGGTGGAGCTTTCCGTCACACTCGTGCTGAAGATCTGTCTGCACATTTGATGAAAGGCATTTTAGAGCGCAACCCAGAAGTAAACCCTGTCGAAATTGAAGATATTTACTGGGGTTGCGTACAACAAACACTAGAGCAAGGCTTCAACGTTGCACGTAACGCTGCCTTGCTTGCTGGTCTACCGATTGAGATTGGTGCTGTAACAGTCAACCGTTTATGTGGTTCATCTATGCAAGCTTTGCATGATGCAACTCGCTCTATCATGGTTGGTGATGCTGAAATCTGCCTGATTGGTGGTGTGGAGCACATGGGCCACGTACCAATGAACCATGGTGTTGATTTTCACCCAGGCATGTCAAAACACGTAGCAAAAGCGGCCGGCATGATGGGGCTAACCGCTGAGATGTTAGGCAAAATGCACGGTATTAGCCGTGAAGACCAAGATGCATTCGCAGCACGCTCACATGCTCGCGCTCAAGCAGCTACGGTTGAAGGTCGTTTCAAAAATGAAATCCTGCCAACCGAAGCTCACGCTGCAGACGGTTCTCTGTTCACTCTGGATTACGACGAAGTCATTCGCCCAGAGACAACAGTTGAAGGCTTATCCCAGCTGCGTCCGGTATTTGACCCAGCAAACGGCACAGTAACAGCAGGTACTTCATCAGCTCTGTCTGATGGTGCTTCTGCAATGCTTATCATGAGCGAAGAGAAAGCTAACGCACTTGGCCTTAAGATTCGCGCTCGCGTGAAGTCTATGGCTATCGCTGGCTGCGATCCTTCAATCATGGGTTACGGCCCAGTACCAGCAACCCAAAAAGCACTTAAACGTGCAGGACTAACCATTGAAGACATGGGTGTGATTGAGTTAAACGAAGCGTTTGCTGCTCAATCTCTACCTTGTGCTAAAGACTTAGGTCTACTGGATGTTGTTGACGAGAAAGTAAACCTTAACGGCGGTGCGATTGCTCTGGGTCACCCACTAGGCTGTTCTGGTTCTCGTATCTCGACGACGCTAATCAACCTGATGGAAGCACAAGACGTGAAATACGGCTTGGCGACTATGTGTATTGGTTTAGGCCAAGGTATTGCAACGGTATTTGAACGCCCATAGCGTTTACTGACTGTAATATTTGAAGGGTAATCTTTTGTGCAGCTATATTTATATAGCTGCACTTTTTATTGCTTGGCATCCAACAATGCATCGATTGTGTTCAGCGAACTCAACGAGAGAAAAACCAACCCTGACATCTATGCACAAAACGCATATATTCAATGTTGATGTTTCATTATTTTTTCTCGGATGATTCAACTAAAGTTACTTCAGTTTCCTAATATTCCTCCACGGAGCAGATCATGTTTAAAGCACTTGTACTAAACCAAGAAGACAAAAAAACTATCGCGTCAGTTTCTCAAATTGAAGAATCTCAATTACCAGAAGGTAACGTGAAGATTGATGTTAGCTACTCTTCTTTGAACTACAAAGATGGTTTGGCGATTACAGGTAAAGGGCGCATTGTTCGCAACTTCCCTATGGTTCCTGGTATCGACCTTTCTGGTGTGGTTTCACAATCTGATGACCCTCGCTACAAAGCAGGCGACGAAGTGGTTCTAACTGGTTGGGGTGTTGGTGAAGGTCACTGGGGCGGCATGGCTGAGAAAGCAAGCCTAAACGGTGACTGGTTAGTGCCGATGCCTAAAGGTCTAGACGCTAAGAAAGTAATGGCGATTGGTACAGCAGGCTTCACAGCAATGCTTTGTGTTCAAGCTATTGTCGATGCTGGCATCAAGCCTGAAGACGGTGAAATCCTAGTTACCGGCGCAAGTGGCGGTGTAGGTAGCGTATCTATCACTCTACTAAACCAACTGGGCTACAAAGTGGCAGCAGTGACTGGCCGTGCTTCTGTAAACGGTGAACTACTTAAATCACTAGGCGCGACACGTATTGTAGAGCGTGCTGAACTAGAAGAACCAGCTAAGCCACTAGAAAAACAACTGTGGGCTGGCGCTATCGATACGGTAGGCAGCAAAGTCCTTGCGAAAGTATTGGCGCAAATTGATTACAACGGTGCGGTTGCGATGTGTGGTCTAGCAGGCGGTTTTGACTTACCAACCACGGTAATGCCATTCATTCTGCGTAACGTTCGCCTACAAGGTGTTGATTCTGTAATGTGCCCTCGTGAAAAACGTATTAAAGCGTGGGAACAACTGGCTGAGCTACTACCAGAATCTTTCTACGCTCAAGCAACCAAAGAAGTGTCTTTAGACGGTGCAATTCAAGCAGCAGAAGACATCACTAACGGTCAAATCACTGGTCGCGTAGTCATTAAACTATAGGCTCTCAAACATAAAGTTATCAAACCTTAAGCAACAGCTTTAGGCTTGGATAACCCAAAACAACAAAGGGCTGATTTTTATCAGCCCTTTTGCGTTTTTGTCATTCGGGTCAAGTGAACTCAGACTCAGATCCGGTTAACCCAAACCGACATCCGCAATCCGTTTTTGAATCAACTCACCACACTCTTCTTTTACCACTCTTCTTAACCATTGTTGTGAAGCAGAAGAATCGCAACGCGAGTGCCAGATCAGTGAGTAATCAAACGGCATAAATTCAAATGGTAATGGCTTAACAACCAAGTCATAACGCTCTGCTACCAAATAAGCCAAATCAGCAGGCACAGTAATCACCAACGGCATTCTATCAACAATCGCCAATGCAGCTTCAAGGTGATAAGCACGCAACACCATTTTACGAGGCTGTTGATTGGCTAACGCGTTGTCTAATAAAGCCTTAACACCATCACTGATCGCAATCATCGCATGTGGGAGTGAAACATAGTCTTCAAGGCTTAAAGGTTGATCGGCTAATGGATGGTTTTTAGATAACAGACACGACACACCAACCGGCCCCAAGACTTCTTGATGAAGTGGTGCAATGCTGCCACTCGGACGACAGATCGCCATATCAACGCGTTCGGTGCTGAGCTGTTTAAACAAATGCTCATGCTGCAACGGAGCAAACTCCAAAGAGATATTGGGTGCTTGTTCATAAATCTTAGGCAACGCATAAGGCAAGATGGTTTGCATCGCATAATCGGTGGTAGCGATCAGAAAACGTTCGCTGCAATAGTAAGGGTCAAAGTCACTCGGACTCAGCAATTGGCGAAAAGACTCCAAAGGCTGATCAATACGCTGACTGATCTCGAGTGCTTTCTTGGTAGGAATAAGGTGCTGACCTTGACGTGTAAACAACGGATCGTTTAGTAATTCTCTTAAACGCCCTAATACTCGACTGGTTGCGGATTGGCTTAAGTTAAGACGAAGCGCGGCCTGGCTTACGCTGCCCTCTTCAATCAATACCTTTAAAGCGACCAATAAATTAAGGTCTCTACGATAGATGTCTTCTAATTCCACGCCACTTACCTAGCTGTATACGCTTGCCATTAGTCACTAAGTTGTTTATAGCATGCTTTAGATAAAAAAAATCCCGCAATTACGCGGGGAAGCCCAAGAAAATTTGGGGATAGTGTCGGAATGTTGTCGTATCGGAATTCGCTTGCTGTATTCGGGTTAGTGCTCTTGCTCTTCGGCTATGCCTTGCCAACGGCGCATCTCTACCCAAATACCAATAATCGTTGCTACTATGCCAAAAATAGGCATCAGTGAGGTCTCTGTCGATGAGCGTAGTACTAACGCACAAAAAGAAATAAAACAGAGAACCGAATAAATTGTTAATCTATCTAATCCTGTCAACATCGCCACTCCTTAGCTAGTTGCCTTTGCTTCAAGTTGTTATCAACTTGTTAACTAAGTTATAGGAAATGATTCTGTTTGCCAAGCACTTATTGCATATTTTTTCTGCAGACGTATTATTCACTCGTTAGATAGATATAGAGATACAAACCATGACATTCAAACCTGAACTGGCAACCCATACTTTAGAAGCTGAAGGCCTGCGTTGCCCGGAACCAGTAATGATGGTCAGGAAGACAATTAGAAACATGCAGGATGGCGATGTGTTACTGGTAAAAGCTGACGATCCTTCGACAACTCGAGATATCCCGAGTTTTTGTCGATTCATGGATCACCAGTTGGTAGGTCAAGCGACAGAAACGTTGCCTTACCAGTATTTGATCAGAAAGGGATTGGAGGCGTAACGCCCCACCGACTATCAAGTATCAAAAAAGCCGCTCGTACCTTATGTTCTTAAACAGAACTCAGAGTACGAGCGGCTTTTTGTTTATTCGCTTCTAGATTTGTTTTGCAGATGCTCCAGCTGATGCTGAATTTCTCGGATATCTTTGCGCATCGGAATAATATGCGCGACCCGAATCCAAGCCTCTACCGCAAGTGCAGTCATGATGATGGCACCCGCGACCATTGGCAGCCACATGTCCGTCAACACCATGCCTAACAGTGTAAGTGCAAGACCAAAAGTAAATAGATAACTTTGGCTTTGTGGAGTAATACCCATATAACGCGTCAACATAATCATGCCCTCGTGTTCTTAACTCACAAGATTAAAATATCATGACAAGTATGACAGTTATATGTCCATTCGCTCGATAAACCCCACAATACTGTAAGAGTATGACCTACAACACATTACTCTACTGATTGAGTATAATAAGACTCAAAACACTTACGAGTAAAACGCAGCAGCGATAGCTAAACCCACGAATAGCAAGGCTGTGATCTTACGAATCAGATCAAGAGGCATCTTATCAGCAGACAGCTTACCGATGATCACCACAGGCACATTTGCCAGCAACATACCAATGGTTGTACCCAGAATCACCCACGCTAATGCATCCGCATATTGAGCCCCTAGGATAGAGGTCGCAATTTGGGTTTTATCGCCGATCTCAGCAATAAAGAAAGCGATAAAACTGGCGACAAACGGTCCTCGGTTTGAGATCTGTTCATCGTCATCTAACTTATCGGGAATCAAAATCCAGCCAGCCATCGCAATGAAACTGACCACCAGCACCCACTTTAATACTTCAGGTGAAAGATAATCAGCAACCACGACCCCGAGCCATGCTGCAAGGGCATGATTGGCAATGGTGGCAAAGAAGATAGCTGCGATGATAGGTATCGGCTTGCGATATCGACTGGCTAATAAAAGAGATAGCAACTGAGTCTTATCACCGATCTCGGCTAAGGCGACAGTTGTAATTGAAATTGCTAAAACGCTCACGACATGCTCATTTGGGATGGGGATTATTATATTTAACCAAAGACAAACCTCGCGCCCCATCCCGGTTCACGATGCTTGTCTATGGTCTTGCTAAGCACCACCAAGGTGGTGGTTGCCTCGAACGCCATGATGATTTTGCATCAATTATGTTGACGAACGAACTCATTCAATAGGATATGAATAAGTAAGCTACTCCCCAAAGACCGCGAGATTTTAATAGCCCATGCTTTCAAACACAAGTGTCAAAGTTATCAAAATATCCACTTGTGCCGAAAAACAAACATTAAAGGCACAAAAATCCACTAAACGACATTTTAGACCACTAATTAAACAAGATTACCCCTACTCGCTTTACGAATATCTCGGTATACTCAGAGGTTATTTTTCTCATTCATTTAAAAGAATCGCGCGAACCTGACTATGCAAAAATACGATATCAAAACCTTCCAGGGAATGATCCTCGCGCTGCAGGATTACTGGGCTCAAAACGGTTGTACCATTGTTCAACCTCTAGATATGGAAGTAGGTGCAGGCACCTCTCACCCAATGACATGTCTACGAGCACTTGGCCCAGAGCCAATGTCTACAGCTTACGTTCAACCTTCTCGTCGTCCGACCGATGGCCGTTACGGTGAAAACCCGAACCGTCTGCAGCACTACTACCAATTCCAAGTAGCGCTAAAACCATCGCCAGACAATATCCAAGAGTTGTACCTAGGCTCCCTAGAGGTTCTTGGTGTTGACCCACTTGTTCACGACATTCGCTTCGTTGAAGATAACTGGGAAAACCCAACACTAGGCGCATGGGGCCTTGGTTGGGAAGTATGGCTAAACGGCATGGAAGTAACTCAGTTTACTTACTTCCAACAGGTTGGCGGCCTTGAGTGTAAGCCAGTAACTGGCGAGATCACTTACGGTATCGAGCGTCTAGCAATGTACATCCAGGAAGTAGATTCTGTTTACGACCTAGTATGGAACGTAGCACCAGACGGTTCTAACGTGACTTACGGTGACATCTTCCACCAAAACGAAGTTGAGCAATCGACGTACAACTTCGAGCACGCAGACGTAGATTTCCTATTCACTTTCTTCGACCAGTGCGAGAAAGAGTGTAAAGAGCTACTTGAGCTTGAGAAGCCACTACCGCTTCCAGCTTACGAGCGCATTCTAAAAGCAGGTCACGCATTCAACATCCTTGATGCGCGCAAAGCTATCTCTGTAACAGAGCGTCAACGTTACATCCTTCGTATCCGCAACCTGACTAAATCAGTTGCTGAAGCGTACTACGCGTCACGTGAAGCGCTTGGCTTCCCAATGTGTAAGAAGGAAGGTAAATAATCATGGCGAAGAATTTTCTAATTGAACTGGGTACGGAAGAGCTTCCACCAACAGCACTTCGTTCTCTAGCAGAAGCGTTTGCTTCTAACTTTGAAGCAGGTCTTAAAACGGCTGAGCTTTCTCACGAAGGCATCAAGTGGTACGCAGCACCTCGTCGTCTAGCACTTAAAGTAACTGCACTGGCTGAAGGCCAAGCAGACAAAGTGGTTGAGAAACGTGGCCCTGCTGTTTCTGTGGCGTTCGATGCTGAAGGCAACGCGACCAAAGCGGCACAAGGTTGGGCTCGTGGTAACGGTATTACTGTTGAGCAAGCTGACCGTCTGAAAACAGACAAAGGCGAGTGGCTTCTTTTCAAACAAGAAGTAGCTGGCAAACCAGTTCAAGAATTGGTGATGGACATTGCTGCGAAAGCACTGGCTGGCCTACCAATTCCTAAAGCAATGCGCTGGGGTAACTCAGACATTCAATTTATCCGTCCAGTAAAAACACTGACAGTACTACTAGGTGATGAGCTTGTTGAAGGCGAAATCCTAGGCGTAGCATCTGCTCGTACTATCCGTGGCCACCGTTTCATGGGCGAACAAGAGTTCACAATCGACTCTGCTGACCAATACCCTGCGATCCTAGAAGAGCGCGGTAAAGTAATGGCAGATTACGAAGCGCGTAAAGCGATCATCCTTGCTGATTCGAAAAAAGCGGCAGCTGCGGTTGGCGGTACAGCTGACCTAGAAGATGACCTTGTTGAAGAAGTAACGTCTCTGGTTGAATGGCCAGTAGTACTGACAGCGAAGTTTGAAGAAGAGTTCCTAAAAGTCCCTTCTGAAGCTTTGGTTTACACCATGAAGGGTGACCAAAAGTACTTCCCTGTTTACGATGACAACAAGAAGCTACTACCGAACTTCATCTTCGTATCGAACATCGAGTCTAAAGAGCCTCGTCACGTTATCGAAGGTAACGAGAAAGTGGTACGCCCACGTCTTGCTGATGCTGAATTCTTCTTCAACACAGACCGTAAGCGCCCGCTTATCGACCGTCTTGCTGAACTAGACCAGGCTATCTTCCAGAAGCAATTGGGTACTATCAAAGACAAAACAGACCGCATCACAGAGCTTGCAGGCTACATTGCTGAGCAAATCGATGCTGACGTTGAAAAGTCTAAGCGTGCTGGCCTACTGGCTAAGTGTGACCTAATGACCTCTATGGTATTCGAATTTACGGATACTCAAGGTGTGATGGGCATGCACTACGCGACTCACGACGGTGAAGACGAGCAAGTTGCACTGGCACTTTACGAGCAATACATGCCTCGTTTCGCGGGTGACGATCTACCAAGCACTGGTATCTCTTCAGCAGTAGCAATGGCAGACAAGCTAGACACTATCGTAGGTATCTTCGGTATTGGCCAAGCACCAAAAGGTTCTGACCCATTTGCACTTCGTCGTGCGTCTCTAGGTGTGCTACGTATCATCGTTGAAAACGGCTACAACCTAGACCTAACCGATCTGATCGGCAAAGCGAAAGAGCTACTAGGCGACAAGCTGACTAACAAAAACGTAGAAGCTGACGTTATCGACTTCATGCTAGGTCGTTTCCGCGCATGGTACCAAGATGCTGGTTTCAGCGTTGATATCATCCAAGCGGTACTAGCACGTCGTCCAACTAAGCCTGCTGACTTTGACCAACGTGTTAAAGCGGTTTCTCACTTCCGTGAACTGGAAGCAGCAGAAGCACTAGCAGCAGCGAACAAGCGTGTAGGTAATATCCTTGCGAAATTCGATGGCGAGCTACCAGCTGAAATCGACCTAACGCTTCTTCAAGAAGACGCAGAGAAAGCACTGGCTGAAAACGTTGAAGTAATGACGGAAGCACTAGAACCAGCATTCGCAACAGGTAACTACCAAGAAGCCCTAAGCAAGCTTGCTGATCTACGTGAACCAGTTGATGCATTCTTCGATAACGTAATGGTTATGGCTGATGACGAAGCGCTTAAGAAGAACCGTCTAACGCTACTGAACAACCTACGTAACCTGTTCCTACAGATTGCTGACATCTCTCTACTGCAAAAATAAGCACAAGTGAGACAATTACTCTAAGTCATACTCTGAGTAATTAACGGTAAACACCCAAAGGGAAGCGAAAGCTTCCCTTTTTGTTTTTGTGAACCAAGCATTTGTTTGTAGATGTCTTATTGATTAACTGAATGAAACAGCACTCAGACTGTAGAGGGCATTGTTTGCTATAACTGACCTGTTTATTCAGGGGAAGGGAACAATGAAAAAAACAGTACTCGCGCTTTCAATACTCGCACTCAGCGCATGCAGCCAAACCAGTGACAACAACCTATTACTGACAATTGATAACGACACTGTCGTATTCGAATCATCCGGTAAAGGCACCGTGATTGCAGAACAGGAACTCGCGAAAGGTAGCTATACCTTCTCTATCAGCGATACTCAAAATACCTGTGGCACCAACTATGCGCTGGCTGAAGAAAACCGCATCAAATTCAATAAACCCCTTCGCCTAGACGACTGCGCCGAGAAGTCTGAATTAGATATCAAGATCTTTCGCGCTAACACCTATCAGTTTATGCTCAACCCACAAACCAATGAACTGACCGTTCAGATAAAGCCGAAGCAACAACAAGTACAAAGCTTTGCTTGTCCGGTTCCTAGTGACGAACCAACCATCATCGACGTTGCTCAAACCTTTGATGATGGCACCGTGGTTAGAGACGCTCTTTCAGGCAAACAAGTCACAGTAACGAATGGCAGCGTCACCATGCAGCCAGCAGAAAATAGCCAAGGTGTTCTGCTGCTTGAGAAAGTAGAACCAGAAACCAAAGCTGACTTTAGTTGGGATAACGCCACGGTTTACTTCGTAATGACTGACCGTTTCCACAATGGTAATCCTGATAACGACAACAGTTACGGTCGCAGCCAAGATGGACAAGACGAAATCGGCACCTTCCACGGTGGTGACTTGGCAGGCTTAACCGAAAAACTCGATTACATAGAATCACTCGGTGCTAATGCTATCTGGATAACGTCTCCGTTAGAGCAAATCCACGGCTGGGTTGGCGGCGGTGATCGAGGTGACTTCAAACACTACGGCTACCACGGCTACTACCATCAAGATTGGACCAAGCTCGATGACAACATGGGCACCGAAGACGAGCTAAAAACCTTCATCGATACCGCGCATAGCAAAGGCATTCGTGTTGTTTGGGATGTGGTAATGAACCACACCGGCTATGCGACGCTTGCCGACATGCAAGAGTTTGATTTTGGTAAGCTCAACCTAACTGACGAAGAAGCCAAACAAACACTTGGCGAAAACTGGACAGATTGGCAACCTGCCAAAGGTCAGAACTGGCACTACTTCAACAACTACATCTCTTACAGCGACAAAGAAGCGTGGGAAAAGTGGTGGGGCAAAGCTTGGCTACGCAGCGATATCGGCGCCTATGACTCTCCGGGCTACAATAACCTCACCATGTCTTTGGCGCATCTGCCCGATTTCAAAACAGAGTCGACAGAGACAATCGGGCTGCCTAATTTCTATCGCAATAAGTCCACCAGCGCGACCGATGAACTCAAAACACCTCGTAACCATTTAATCACTTGGTTATCGGATTGGGTGCGCGAATATGGTGTCGATGGTTTCAGGGTCGATACCGCTAAACACGTTGAACTCGAAGCATGGGCAGAACTGAAAGAGAGCACCAACCAGGCACTTGCCGAGTGGAAACAGAACAACCCAGACAAGGCCTTGGATGACTTACCCTTCTGGATGACTGGCGAAGTATGGGCACACAGCGTGGTCAAATCAGATTACTTCGCTAACGGATTTGATTCGATCATCAACTTTGAATTCCAGAGTGATATCGCACCAAAGGCGCTCAAGTGCCTATCCGATCTTGATGCTGATTACCTTCGATACGCAGAGAAGATCAACAACGACAGCGAGTTCAACGTACTGAGTTACCTTTCGTCTCACGACACCTCGCTATTCTGGACACAACATGGCAGTGACTTTGCAAAACAAACCAAAGCTGCAAACGCGTTGATGCTGGCTCCCGGTGCGGTACAGATCTATTACGGCGATGAAATCGCCCGAGACTTTGGCCCAACGGGTTCTGATCCAATGCAAGGCACACGCTCAGACATGCCTTGGGATCAAATCACTGGCGAACGTGCAGAGCTGCTAGAACACTGGCAAGCGCTTGGCCAATTCCGCCAACGCCACCCAGCCGTTGCTCAGGGTAAGCACATCATCCGTAACAGCAAGGGCTACTATGCGTTCGAACGCCAATACCAAGATGACAAGGTATTAGTCGTTTATACCGGTTCGAACTAAACCTTCATTAACATAAACACCAGAAACTAAAGGGGAAGCTTAGGCTTCTCCTTTTTTTATCGCTAAAGGTACGTTCAATAAGCAAGCTGTCACTCATTAACCAAACTTTATAGAAGTTTTTTACGTGTTAGAGCATTTGGCGCTATGCGTCGCAAAAACATTGCGGTATGTTCAAGGAATACACTGATGGCAGACATAAGGTCTGCCTTAATGACACGTAACAAGCAATCACAATGAATTAGGTAAAATTAGTAATGCAGTTCTCTAAGTTTGGCGAAAAGTTTAATCGATACTCTGGAATCACTCGTTTAATGGATGATTTGAATGATGGCCTGCGCACTCCTGGCGCTATCATGCTCGGTGGTGGCAACCCAGCCGCTATCCCTGCCATGCTCGATTACTTTAACCAAGCCAGTGCCGACATGCTCGCCAGTGGAGAACTCATCGCCGCCCTCGCCAACTACGATGGTCCGCAGGGTAAAGACAGCTTCATCAAATCGTTAGCGGCAATTCTGAAAGAGACCTACGGTTGGGACATCAGCGAGAAGAACATCAGCCTGACTAATGGCAGTCAAAGTGGCTTCTTCTACCTATTCAACCTGCTAGCAGGCCAACAGCCTGACGGCTCACATAAGAAAATCCTACTGCCGATCGCACCGGAATACATCGGCTACGGCGACGCGGGTATTGATGACGATATTTTTATCTCTTACCACCCAGAGATCGAACTGCTAGAAAACCGTCAGTTTAAATACCACGTTGATTTTGAACAACTAAAGGTTGATGACTCAGTCGCGGCTATCTGTGCATCTCGTCCAACCAACCCAACGGGTAACGTACTGACCGACGAAGAAGTGCGTAAACTGGATAAACTGGCGCGTGAAAACAACATCCCACTGCTGATCGACAATGCTTACGGCCTGCCGTTTCCTAACATCATCTTTGAAGATGTCGAACCGTTCTGGAATGAAAATACGATTCTGTGCATGAGCCTTTCTAAGCTTGGTTTGCCGGGTGTGCGTTGCGGTATCGTAATTGCGAGTGAAGAAGTAACACAAGCATTGACCAACATGAATGGCATCATTAGCTTAGCGCCAAACAGTGTTGGCCCTGCAATTGCCAATCACATGATTGAAAAAGGCGATTTACTGCGCTTAAGTAGCGAGGTAATCAAACCTTTCTATAAAGATAAGTCACTACGTGCAGTTGAACTGTTACAAGACGCTATCGACGACCCTCGCTTCCGTATTCACAAGCCTGAAGGCGCTATCTTCTTATGGCTATGGTTTGATGAGCTGCCGATCACCACAATGGAACTGTACGACCGCCTTAAAGCTCGCGGCGTATTGATTGTTCCGGGTGAATACTTCTTTATCGGCCAAGAAGACGAGTGGGATCATGCTCACCAGTGCTTACGCATGAACTACGTACAAGATGATGAGGCGATGCAGAAAGGCATTGCTATCATTGCTGAAGAAGTGAAAAAGGCTTACTCAGAGCAGTAATAAGAGCTTTTAGCTTACCGCAGGTCAAATACAAAAAGAGCACCTCATTAGGTGCTCTTTCACTTTTACTTCCCGATATTTTTTAGCTCTAAGGAGCTAACAGTAATTAGCCTTCTAGTAGACTATTACCATTGATAGCAATCTTACGTGGTTGCATCGCTTCTGGGATTTCGCGTTCGAGGTCGATGTGAAGAAGACCATTTTCCATGCTTGCACCTACCACTTTTACGTAGTCAGCCAGTTGGAATTTACGCTCGAAATCGCGCTCTGCGATACCTTGGTATACGAAGGTTTTCTCTGCTTCTGCTTTACGCTCACCTTTCACAATTAGCATGTTCTCTTTCTGAGTCAGATCTAATTGGTCATCAGCAAAACCAGCGACTGCCATAGTAATACGGTAGTTGTTCTCGTCTTTTTGCTCGATGTTGTATGGAGGGTAACCGCCAGAAGAGTTCTTCGATGTATTCGCTTCCATCATGTTGAATAGACGATCGAAGCCGATTGCGTTGCGGTAAAGTGGAGTGAAATCTACAGTTCTCATAATGCTATCCTTTTAGTAAGCAATAGTCTTAGCTGCGAATTTAACTTGGATCTAACCTGTGTGTGACCCAGTAAACAGCTAAGAGATTCAATTCGCATTCCTCGGGTTTCACCTCTATTGGCGACAACGCTGGGACATGGCAATGAATCAATTTTTAAGTTGTGTGCTGCCAAAGTTATCCTCTATTGAGCGATACTTCGTTAGCGGTAATGAAGGTTCTGTTTCTTCTCTTGTAGAGCAAGACAGTCATCCTCTTCACAAATAGATATATGGATTGAGCAAAATAGTTTCAAGGGGTTATTTTCAATTATTTTTGCAACTCAATATTTTTCAATATCTTACAAACATAAAAAAGCACCATCCAAAGGATAGTGCTTTAAAATGATTTTAGTTTTTTGAGACGAAGCTATTTGGCTTTAGTTCAAGGAAGAGGCGCGGAGCATACGAATGTATGTGAGCACCTCTGACACAGAAATTAAGCCAAAGAGCGAAGTATCAAAGAGACTAAACGTCTAGGTTTGCTACTTTCAGTGCATTCTCTTCGATGAAGTTACGACGAGGTTCAACTTGGTCACCCATTAGCGTCGTAAACAACAAATCAGCACCAACAGCGTCTTCAATTGTTACTTGCATCATACGGCGAGTTTCAGGATCCATCGTGGTTTCCCAAAGTTGATCAGGGTTCATCTCACCTAGACCTTTGTATCGCTGTAGGCTTAGACCACGACGAGACTCTTTCACTAACCAGTTCAGAGCATCAACGAAGCTAGAAACTTCTTGAGTACGCTCACCACGCTTAATGTAAGCGCCTTCTTCAATCAAGCCATCAAGAGCTTCAGAAAGATCCGCTAGCTTACCAAACTCTTTAGAGTTAATAAGATCGATGCTTAGTAGGTGTTCATGAGTCACACCATGAGTACGAACCACAATCTTAGGAACGCTTAAGCCTAGCTCTTCGTGTTTTTCAACTTCAAGGCTGTATTGGCTTGCACCTACTTCTTTCGCGTTTAGCTGTTCAACAAGCTGCTTACCCCAAGCTTCAACTGCCGCGTCATCATGACACTGCTCGGCCGTTAGACGAGGAACGTAAATCAGTTCGTGAACCAATGCGCGTGGGTAACGGCGGCTCATGCGGTCAACAAGCTTAATACCCGCATTGTATTGCTGAACAAGCTTCTCTAAACCTTCACCTGCAAATGCTGGCGCTTCAGGGTTTACGTGCAGTTCTGCGTTGTCTAAAGCCAAAGATACTTGATACTGGTTCATCGCATCTTCATCTTTAATGTACTGCTCTTGCTTACCTTTCTTCACTTTGTAAAGTGGCGGTTGAGCAATGTAGATGTAGCCACGTTCAATCAGCTCTGGCATTTGACGGTAGAAGAACGTCAGTAGCAGGGTACGGATGTGAGAACCATCGACATCGGCATCGGTCATGATGATGATGTTGTGGTAACGCAGTTTATCTGGGTTGTATTCGTCACGACCAATACCACAACCAAGAGCGGTGATTAGCGTTGCTACTTCTTGAGAAGACAGCATTTTATCGAAACGTGCTTTCTCTACGTTAAGGATTTTACCTTTCAGCGGTAGGATTGCTTGGTTCTTACGGTTACGCCCCTGCTTAGCTGAACCGCCAGCAGAGTCTCCTTCCACAATATATAGTTCAGACAGTGCAGGATCTTTTTCCTGACAGTCAGCAAGCTTACCAGGAAGACCCGCTAAATCTAATGCGCCTTTACGACGAGTCATTTCACGAGCTTTACGCGCTGCATCACGAGCACGTGCTGCATCAATAATTTTAGAACAAACTGTTTTCGCTTCACCTGGGTTCTCAATAAGGAACTCAGACAACTTCTCACCCATTGTAGATTCAACGGCAGACTTCACTTCTGAAGAAACCAGCTTATCTTTAGTTTGGCTTGAGAACTTAGGATCAGGCACTTTAACAGAAACAATCGCCGTCAGACCTTCACGAGCATCATCACCAGAGGTCGCAGTCTTCGCTTTCTTAGAGAAGCCTTCCTTGTCCATGAAGCTGTTCAGAGTACGCGTTAGCGCCGCACGGAAACCTGCTAAGTGAGCACCACCATCGCGTTGAGGGATGTTGTTGGTGAAACAGTAGATGTTTTCTTGGTAGCCGTCATTCCACTGCATCGCAACTTCAACGGTAATACCGTCTTCGCGCTCAGAGTTAAAGTGGAAGATTTTTTGGATGATTGGCGTTTTGTTAGTATTAAGGTGTTCAACAAACGCTTGGATACCGCCTTCGTATTCGAAGTGATCCATTTTGTCTTCTTCGCGCTCGTCAATTAGCTTAATTGATACACCTGAGTTCAAGAATGATAGCTCACGTAGACGCTTAGCTAAAATGTCGTAATGGAACTCGATGTTAGTGAAGGTTTCTTCACTCGGCCAGAAACGAATCTCTGTACCTGTTTTATCCGTGTCACCGATAACCGCTAGTGGCGCTTGAGGCTCACCGTGGCTGTAGGTTTGAGTGTGGATTTTGCCACCGCGGTGGATAGTAAGAGTAACTTGCTTAGAAAGTGCGTTAACTACTGAAACACCAACACCGTGCAGACCACCAGATACCTTGTACGAGTTATCATCGAACTTACCACCAGCGTGAAGAACCGTCATGATTACTTCGGCTGCAGATACGTTTTCTTCTGGGTGCAATTCTGTTGGAATACCACGGCCGTCATCGCTCACAGACACAGAACTATCTTCATGGATAGTTACAATGATGTCATTACAGTGACCAGCTAGCGCTTCATCAATAGAGTTATCTACCACCTCAAAAACCATGTGGTGCAGACCGGTACCATCATCCGTGTCGCCAATGTACATTCCAGGACGCTTACGTACCGCATCCAGACCCTTCAGTACTTTAATACTCGATGAATCGTAATTATCTGACATAGTTACTCTCTGACTAATTATCCTTGCTCTATTTTGCCATGTTCCACATGAAACATCCTGCTATTTTCGTCATGCATATCTGCAATCTGATCAGCGGTAATAGAGCTTACAAAAACTTGAGCCTGGGTCGCCTTTAAACACTCAGCAAGACGTGCTCGGCGTTGGCTATCTAATTCGGAAGCGAAGTCATCTATCAAATAGATGCACTGCTTACCTGTCATTTGAGTGAGGTGTTGCCCTTGTGCTACTCGTAGCGCGCACACCATCAACTTCAATTGACCTCGTGACAAGACATCTTCCACTGGAGTGCCGTTCACTTTTATCTTCAGATCCGCTTTGTTTGGCCCACTAAAGGTGTAACCAAGCTGCTGATCCCTTTCAAAATTCTTTTCTAATATATCGGCGTACGGGGTGTCTTTGTCCCAGCCACGATAGTAGTTAATCTTTATCTCAAACTCAGGAAGGAAGGTCGCACAGATTTCTTCGGCGACTTCTTTGAGCTGATCAACGTAGGTGGCACGCCACTGACTGATGCTTTCTGCTAAACGGGCCAATTCTTGGTCCCAATAGCTCAGCTCTCGATAGTGCGTTGCCGTTTTCAATAAGGCGTTTCGCTGCTTATTGAGGCGCTTTACCCTGCCCCACGCATCATAAAAGCCCGACTCACTGTGGAAGACTCCCCAATCAATGAATGCTCGGCGATGCTTAGGTCCATCGGTTAGTAAATCAAACCCTTCAGGGTGAATCAACTGCAAAGGTAAGACTTGAGCTAACTGAGCCAACTTTTGCCCAGTTTGACCGCTTATTTTAACCTCTGTCGTGCCATCGCGCTGCTTATTAATGCCAATTGGCAGCTCAAATTGATCCGAGGTCATAAAACGGCCATGTACAAACAGCTCACTACACTCGTTTTGTATGATACGACCGGTAAGTGAACTCTTGAATGAGCGACCATGTCCGAGCAGATACACAGCTTCAAGGACACTGGTTTTGCCGCTTCCGTTAGCCCCTATAAGAAAGTTAAAGCCTGATGACGGTTGAATGTCACAGGCTTCAATATTTCTAAACTGCTTAACGATTAAGCGCGATAAAGGCATAACGTCTTCATATTAATCTTCAATCACGACTCGGTAGGTCAACATAGGGCTGCTTATAAGCGAATTGGCATAACAACGTACATCGCGCTGTCATCTTGTGCGTTCTCGATAAGAGCACTCGCATTGGCGTCTGACATTGAGATGCGAACCTGTTCACAACGCAGTGTGTTCAGAACATCCAATACGTAGCTTACGTTGAAGCCAATCTCTAGCGCGTCACCGTCGAAGTTAACATCGAGTACTTCTTCTGCTTCTTCTTGCTCTGGGTTGTTCGCGGTAATACGCATCTCGCTATCCGCAAGGTTAACGCGAACACCACGGAATTTTTCATTCGATAGAATCGCAGCACGAGAAAATGCTGAACGTAATTCATCACAGCCAGCTTCAAGTGTCTTGGTGGTATTTTGCGGCATTACGCGGCGATAATCAGGGAAACGACCATCAACCAACTTAGAAGTGAAGACATAGTTGTTCACTTCAGCTCGCACGTTAGAGTTACCAATTTGCAGTGTTACTGGCTGTTCAGGTGCATCCAATAGCTTCACTAACTCTTGAACACCTTTACGAGGAACAATGATCTGCTTCTGAGCAAAATCCGCACCCAGTTGTGCTTGAGATACTGCCATACGGTGACCATCGGTCGCTACGCTGCGCAGGATAGAGCCTTCAATCTCAAACAACATACCGTTGAGGTAGTAACGAACATCTTGGTTCGCCATTGAGAATTGTGTTTTCTCGATAAGACCGCGAAGTTCAGCTTGTGTCACTGACACTTCAACTTCACTGCTCCAGTCTTCAATATTTGGAAAATCTGCCGCAGGTAATGTTGCTAAAGAGAAGCGGCTACGACCAGAGCGAACCTGAATACGGTCACCATCCAATACCACCGTGATCACTGAGTTATCTGGCAATCCACGGCAGATATCTAGGAATTTACGTGAAGGTACGGTAATGCTACCCGCTTCGAAATCACCTTCAAGCGTTACACGGCTGATCAGTTCAACTTCTAGATCCGTCGCTGTCATCGACAACACGTTATCTTCTACTTTAATCAGTAGGTTTCCTAGAATTGGAAGCGTTGGCCTGCCACCGAGTGCGCCAGATACTTGTTGTAATGGCTTAATCAGGTGACTACGTTCAATGGTAAATTTCATATCTTGCTCTTACGGTCTAAATGGCACTGCGTAATAGTACGTGGCCAAGATTCTGCTTATTAAGGTTAAGAATACTGTGTATTAAGAAGAAAGGGTACGAATCAAGTTCGAATAATCTTCTTTAATGTCGTGGCTCTCTTCACGCAGCTGAGCAATCTTACGACAAGCATGCAGTACCGTCGTGTGGTCACGACCACCGAATGCATCGCCAATCTCAGGCAAGCTGTGGTTTGTTAGCTCTTTCGCCAGTGCCATCGCCAATTGACGTGGACGAGCAACAGAACGAGAACGACGCTTAGACAATAGATCAGCGACTTTGATTTTGTAGTACTCGGCTACTGTCTTTTGAATGTTATCAATAGTGACCAGTTTTTCTTGCAGTGCAAGTAGGTCACGCAGTGCTTCACGCACGAAGTCGATCGTGATCGGGCGGCCAGTGAAGTTTGCATTCGCAATAACACGGTTCAATGCGCCTTCCAGTTCACGAACGTTAGAGCGTAGACGCTTGGCAATAAAGAACGCCACTTCATCCGCAAGGTGAATTTGGTGGTCTTCGGCTTTCTTCATCAAGATCGCAACACGTGTCTCAAGCTCTGGTGGCTCAATCGCTACCGTCAAACCCCAGCCGAAACGAGATTTAAGACGATCTTCTACCCCGTTGATCTCTTTTGGATAACGGTCAGACGTTAGGATGATCTGTTGATTGCCTTCAAGCAGCGCGTTAAAGGTATGGAAGAACTCTTCTTGAGAACGCTCTTTATTAGCAAAGAATTGGATGTCATCGATAAGCAATGCATCAACACTACGGTAGTAGCGCTTAAATTCTTCGATCGCGTTGTTTTGCAGAGCCTTTACCATATCCTGAACAAAACGCTCTGAGTGCATGTAAACCACTTTCGCATTCGGCTTATTATCAACAATGGCGTTACCCACCGCATGCAACAAGTGCGTTTTACCTAAACCAGTGCCGCCGTATAGGAACAACGGGTTGTAGGCTGTACCTGGGTTATCAGAAACCTGACGTGCCGCAGCCAAACCGAGTTGGTTCGACTTACCTTCAACAAAGTTATTGAACTTATGTTTTGGGTTCACGTTTGAGCGGTGATTCAAGTCAACCGCGACAGGCTCTTCATCACGCCAGATATTATGGACAGGTTTGCGAGCTTGTAATTGCGCAGGTGCTGATGACTCAGCGGCCACATCAGCTGCAGTGCGAGTCTGAGTTGGTGTCGGTGTCGCAGGCTTTGGTGCAATCACACGCTTGCTTCCCACTTCAAAATGAAGATGTGGGATATCGTTACCGCAATATTCTTGCAGCAGACGGTTAATGCTATTTAGATACTTATCACGAACCCAATCGAGTACGAAACGGTTCGGTGCAAATAGAGTTAGAGTATTGTCATTGAGTTCCGCTTGTAACGGACGAACCCACATACTGAATTCTGTAGCTGGTAACTCTTCTTGAAGCTGTTGCAAACACTGCAACCAAAGCGAAGATGACACGGTGCCCTCACTCTATTTAAAGTAATATGAAATGACCGCTAATTTTACCTGTTGATAAGTCAGATCACCAGCAATTGATCACAGATCCAGTGAATAAGATCCAAGTTATTCACAATAAATTTGTAATTTATCGGTGGATCCACACATCTTGCCCCTAATTTACTCACACAATGATCCACTTATGCCCGGATCCTTGCTAGTTATCCCCAAATCGGGAATTCAATCTGGTTATGGTTAATAACATCTGGTTATTTATTCTAGTGAGCATTTTCCCAGTAACATCCAAACCCATAAATATAAGGAGTTACCAAATGAATAACTGGATTAAGGCTGCAATTGCGGCTATCGCACTCTCTGCTGCTACTGTTCAAGCTGCGACTGAAGTTAAAGTCGGCATGTCTGGTCGCTATTTCCCGTTTACGTTCGTTAAACAAGACCAGCTACAGGGTTTTGAAGTGGATTTATGGGATGAGATCGGTAAGCGTAACGATTACAAGGTTGAATACGTAACGGCAAACTTCTCTGGTCTGTTTGGTCTTCTTGAAACGGGTCGCATCGATACCATTTCAAACCAAATTACAATGACGGATGCACGTAAAGCGAAATACCTATTCGCAGACCCATACGTAGTAGACGGCGCACAAATTACCGTTCGTAAAGGTAATGACAGCATTAAAGGCATCGAAGACCTTGATGGCAAGACGGTTGCGGTAAACCTAGGCTCAAACTTTGAACAACTGCTTCGCAGCTACGACAAAGATGGCAAGATCAATGTAAAAACCTACGATACAGGTATTGAACATGACGTGGCACTGGGTCGTGCCGATGCATTCGTAATGGATCGCCTATCAGCACTAGAGCTTATCAAGAAGACTGGTCTACCATTACAACTAGCAGGTCAGCCATTCGAAACAATTGAAAACGCTTGGCCTTTCGTCGACAACGATAACGGCAAAAAACTGCAAGCAGAAGTAAATGAAGCATTAGCAGCAATGCGCGCAGATGGTACGCTAGAAAGTATCTCTCAGAAATGGTTTGGTGCGGACATTACTCAGAAGTAATTACTCACTTTCTCCATTCAAGGCCCACTGCTTTATACAGCGGTGGGCTTTTTGCTTTTGTGCACTGATTAAAAAACCTGATACAACAGTACTTACATATAGAACAACACTGCCAATAAAAATACGAGATAGATTATGGGATTTGA
The DNA here is from genome assembly GCF_041473835.1 of Vibrio sp. 10N.222.55.A1. Lineage (NCBI taxonomy): Bacteria > Pseudomonadati > Pseudomonadota > Gammaproteobacteria > Vibrionales > Vibrionaceae > Vibrio > Vibrio sp. 10N.222.55.A1. The sequence continues at coordinate 26,045 of NZ_JBFRSX010000050.1, forward strand.
CTTTAATTACATGCTAGAGCTGTTGCCAATACTACTGAAGTATTTAGGCACCACGATGGAGATGGCGACCTGGGGCTTGTTCTTTGCTCTGATCCTGTCTCTGATACTGGCGAATATTCGTGTATTCAAAATCCCAGTGCTCGACCAACTGAGCCAGCTGTACATTAGCTTCTTCCGAGGCACACCACTGTTGGTGCAGCTGTTCCTCCTTTATTACGGCTTACCACAAGTCTTCCCGTGGATGGTTGGGTTGGATGCCTTCAGCGCCGCTGTGATTGGCTTAACCCTGCACTTTGCCGCGTATATGGCAGAAAGTATTCGTGCCGCGATTATCGGTATTGATCGCAGCCAGATGGAAGCCAGCCTTTCGGTCGGTATGACAACCAGCCAAGCGATGCGCCGAGTGATCTTACCGCAAGCAACTCGCGTGGCACTGCCGTCGTTGATGAACTACTTCATCGATATGATCAAGTCGACTTCACTTGCCTTCACCCTAGGTGTCGCCGAAATCATGGCTAAAGCTCAGATGGAGGCTTCTTCAAGTTTCCGCTTCTTCGAGGCTTTCTTAGCAGTCGCACTGATTTACTGGGGCGTGGTGGTTATCCTCACTCGTATTCAAATTTGGGCCGAAGTGAAACTGAATAAGGCGTATGTACGATGATCAAATTACAAAATATCCACAAGCAGTTTGGTGACACCGAAGTTTTGAAAGGGATCGACCTAGAAATCAAACAAGGTGAGATAATTGTCATCATAGGTTCAAGTGGTACGGGTAAATCTACCCTACTGCGTTGTGTGAATTTTCTAGAGCAAGCCGATCAAGGCACGATTTCGATTGATGATATCAAGGTTGATACTCAGAAACACACTAAGGCAGAGGTGCTTGCACTGCGTCGTAAGACCGGTTTTGTGTTCCAAAACTATGCACTGTTCGCTCACCAAACCGCGAGACAGAATATTGCTGAAGGTTTAATTACCGTTCGTGGTTGGAAAAAACAGCAAGCCCATGAAAAAGCACAACAAATACTTGATGATATTGGCTTAGGTGACAAAGGTGATAGCTACCCAGCCGCGCTCTCTGGTGGCCAGCAACAACGGGTGGGTATTGGCCGTGCAATGGCACTACAACCCGAGCTTTTACTGTTTGATGAGCCGACTTCAGCGCTCGATCCTGAGTGGGTTGGCGAAGTGCTTAACCTAATGAAAAAACTGGCAAATCAGCATCAAACCATGCTGGTGGTTACCCATGAAATGCAGTTCGCGAGAGAGGTCGCAGACCGAGTGATCTTCATGGCTGACGGTCATATTATCGAGCAGGGATCTCCACAGGATATTTTTGGTAATCCACAGGATCCTAAATTAAAAAAATTCTTAAATAAGGTTGGGATCGACTAAGGATCCTTGTGATTTTAGTTATTCTACGTATAATCCCCCGACCGGAATTTTAGTTAACCCAATCATTGACACTTTTTGTGACAGTGATTACAATTCCGCCTCTTTGTTGAGAGGCGTCGGTTTTCCTTTCTTATATAAAGAAGAGAAAAAATGCCCACGCCGGGTTTAACAAAAACCTAAAACTACTGATCAGTAAGGTAATTACAATGAAACGCACTTTTCAACCTACAGTTCTAAAGCGTAAGCGTACTCACGGTTTCCGTGCTCGCATGGCTACTAAGAACGGTCGCGCAACAATCAATGCACGTCGTGCAAAAGGCCGTAAGCGTCTTTCTAAGTAATCTTTGATTATTTTGAATAAGCTAGCCTTCGGTCGGGAGTTACGCTTGTTAACTCCCGAACATTATCAAAATGTCTTCAAGCAAGCTCATCGAGCTGGCTCCCCTCATTTCACCATCATTGCCCGAAATAACTCTCTTTCAAATCCTCGTCTTGGATTAGCCGTTCCGAAAAAGCAGATTAAAACCGCCGTGGGTCGTAACCGATTCAAGCGTCTTACTCGTGAAAGCTTTCGTAACACTCAACACAAACTTCCTAACAAAGATTTTGTTGTAATCGCTAAAAAGAGCGCGCAAGATTTAAGCAATGAAGAAATGTTCAAGCTACTCGACAAATTATGGCTTCGCCTGTCTCGCCCTTCGCGTGGATAGCGCTAATACCCATCTATTTTTATAGATGGTTTATTAGTCCACTCATCGGCCCACGCTGCCGATTTACTCCAACCTGCTCTTTATATGCGATAGAAGCGTTGAAAGCTCACGGTTTTGTAAAAGGGTGTTGGTTATCAGGCAAACGTCTATTAAAATGCCATCCTTTGAACGAAGGGGGCTTTGACCCCGTTCCACCAGTCCAAAAACAAGACAGAGATAAATAACGATGGATTCTCAACGTAATATCCTGTTAATCGCATTGGCTTTGGTTTCTTTCCTACTGTTCCAACAATGGAACGTAGCTCAGAATCCAGCACCACAAGCGGTTGAGCAGGCACAATCTGGCAGCACCCTACCAGCGCCATCTTATGCAGATGATCTAGACCCGGCTCCTGGTCAAGTTGCTTCTTCTGCTAAAACTATCACAGTAACAACTGATGTACTGACTCTGTCAATTGATACGGTTGGTGGTGATGTCGTTAAAGCAAACCTAAACGATTACTCTGCTGAGTTCGATTCTGAAGATACGTTTGTTCTTCTTAAAAACGAACCAGGTCACCAATTTATCGCACAAAGCGGTCTAGTGGGTCCTCAAGGTATCGATTTAAGCAGCACAAACCGCCCAAGCTACACAGTTTCAGCAGACAGCTTCACGCTTGCTGATGGTCAGGATGAACTACGCATCCCGATGACTTACCAAGCGAACGGCCTTGATTACACGAAAACATTCATCCTTAAGCGTGGCAGCTACGCAATGGATGTTGAATACGATGTAGTCAACAACTCTGGTAACAACGCGACATTCGGCATGTACGCTCACCTGCGTCAGAACGTAATGGATGACGGCGGTAGCCTAACAATGCCAACTTACCGTGGTGGTGCTTACTCTACGGAAGATACGCGTTACAAAAAATACAGCTTCGACGACATGCAAGATCGCAACCTGTCTCTTAACCTAGCAAACGGTCAAGGTTGGGCAGCGATGATTCAGCACTACTTTGCAAGTGCATGGATCCCACGCGACGAAGCAGGCAGCAACCTTTACACTCGTGTAATTGGTAACCTTGGCGACATCGGTGTTCGCATGCCGAACAAAACCATCGCTACTGGCGACGAAGCAAACTTCAAAGCAACGCTTTGGGTTGGTCCTAAACTTCAAGACCAAATGGCTGCTGTTGCACCTAACCTAGACCTAGTAGTTGACTACGGTTGGTTATGGTTCATTGCTAAACCACTTCATACTCTGCTTTCGTTCATTCAAGGCATCGTTGTGAACTGGGGTCTGGCAATCATCTGTCTAACTTTCATCGTTCGTGGTGCTATGTACCCACTAACGAAAGCTCAGTACACGTCTATGGCGAAAATGCGTATGCTTCAGCCTAAGCTGACTGCAATGCGTGAGCGTATCGGCGACGACCGTCAACGCATGAGCCAAGAAATGATGGAGCTTTACAAGAAAGAGAAAGTAAACCCACTAGGTGGCTGTTTACCTATCCTTCTGCAAATGCCTATCTTCATTTCGCTATACTGGGCACTAATGGAGTCTGTTGAACTGCGTCACTCACCGTTCTTCGGTTGGATTACTGACCTTTCAGCACAAGACCCATACTACATCTTGCCACTTCTGATGGGTGCTTCAATGTTCCTAATCCAGAAGATGAGCCCGACAACTGTAACGGATCCAATGCAGCAGAAGATCATGACCTTTATGCCGGTTATGTTCACATTCTTCTTCCTGTTCTTCCCTTCAGGTCTGGTTCTATACTGGCTAGTATCGAACATCGTAACTCTGATTCAGCAAACGCTTATCTACCGCGCGCTGGAAAAGAAAGGCTTACATTCTAAGTAAGTTCGATAATAGAAAGAGACAAAGAAAGGCGACCAAAAGGTCGCCTTTTTGTTTTTAGCTGATTACAATTCAGCTAATTGATTAATCGTGAGCGCCCCTTTTTGGCTTTCACATGCTAGCAGGCACAACTATGACTACAGATACGATTGTTGCTCAAGCGACTGCACCCGGCCGTGGCGGCGTCGGTATTATTCGCGTTTCAGGCCCACAAGCAGCCCAAGTTGCGCTTGAAGTTACCGGCAAAGTACTGAAACCACGTTACGCTGAGTACACCCCTTTTAAATCTCACGATGGTTTAGAGCTAGACCAAGGCATCGCGCTTTACTTTCCTAACCCGCACTCGTTTACCGGTGAAGACGTTTTAGAGCTGCAAGGCCACGGTGGTCCTGTGGTAATGGATATGCTCATCAAGCGCATCCTCGCTATTCCAGGGCTACGCGCAGCACGCCCAGGTGAGTTCTCGGAGCGTGCCTTCTTGAACGACAAGATGGATTTAACCCAAGCAGAAGCGATTGCTGACCTCATTGATGCCAGTTCAGAAGAAGCGGCGAAATCAGCTCTGCAATCGTTGCAAGGTGAGTTCTCGAAACGCATTAATACGCTGGTGGACTCTCTGATTCACTTACGCATCTATGTTGAAGCCGCTATCGACTTCCCAGAAGAAGAGATTGATTTCCTTGCTGACGGTAAAGTAAGTGCTGACTTACAAGCTATCATCGACAACCTCGAAGCGGTTCGCCAAGAAGCCAATCAAGGTGCCATCATGCGTGAAGGTATGAAGGTGGTGATTGCAGGTCGTCCTAATGCCGGTAAGTCGAGCTTACTGAATGCATTATCGGGTAAAGACTCCGCGATTGTGACTGATATTGCAGGTACAACCCGTGATGTACTTCGTGAACATATCCATATTGATGGTATGCCACTGCACATTATTGATACCGCAGGCCTGCGTGAAGCCTCGGATGAAGTCGAAAAAATCGGTATTGAACGCGCTTGGGAAGAAATTGCTCAAGCCGATCGCGTTTTATTTATGGTCGATGGCACCACTACCGATGCAACCGACCCGAAAGATATCTGGCCAGATTTCGTTGATCGTCTGCCGAATAACATCGGAATGACCGTGATTCGTAACAAAGCCGATCAAACCGGTGAAGATCTCGGGATTTGCCATGTTAATGATCCAACTCTGATTCGACTATCAGCAAAGACGGGACAAGGCGTTGATGCACTACGTAATCACTTAAAAGATTGCATGGGCTTTGCTGGTGGCAATGAAGGTGGCTTCATGGCACGTCGTCGCCACTTAGATGCCCTAGAACGCGCATCTGAGCATCTAGATATTGGCCAGCAACAGCTCGAAGGCTATATGGCAGGGGAAATCTTGGCAGAAGAACTGCGTATAACGCAGCAACACCTTAACGAGATTACTGGTGAATTCAGTTCCGATGACCTACTCGGCCGTATCTTCACCTCTTTCTGTATTGGTAAATAACCTTTAAAGGCCGGCTCATGCTGGCCTTTTTCTTTAGTAAGGACAGCTTAATGATCCACATTATTACAGGCAGCACCTTAGGTGGTGCAGAGTACGTTGGCGATCACCTTAATGATCTTCTTGAAGAGCAAGGCCACGAGATCACCCTTCATAATCAGCCTGAATTCGATGATATTCCCCAACAAGGCTTTTGGTTGCTGGTGACTTCAACTCATGGTGCGGGTGAATTTCCAGATAATATTAAGCCGTTTATCGACGCATTGACCCAGCAATCTCCAGATTTAAGCCCGGTTCGCTTTGCTGTCGTGGCGCTTGGTGATTCGAGTTACGATACCTTCTGTTTGGCGGGAAAATCAGTCCACAGCCAGATGAAAGAGCTCGGTGCTCAGCCTATTTCTGACTGTTTTACCATCGATGTATTGGAAACTCCGGTACCAGAAGACGCAGCAGAAGCTTGGTTCAACGATCATAGCGACCAGTTTTAACCTCTCTCCTCTCTCAAAAAGCGGCTTACGCCGCTTTTTTTGTCTCTGAACATCGTGATTGTGAATAACTTTTTTTCAAAAACATCGAAAATTAGCGATCTATTTTCAATTTCTGCTGTGGATAAGATCATACATATACGGTGATTAACCTATAGTTATCCAAATAACAAGTTTTAGGCTAATTTCCTCCTGTGAATAAGTAGCCATTTTGATCCCAGCTAATCCTCATCCTGATCAAAGTTAGATCACATCATTTGATCCAAAAAAGATCCATGATCTCGTTGATCATTTCCGACTTATCCACAGATACCCTCGATCCTAATAATAGATCTAATAAAAGATCTCCTTAAAGATCTTATATATATTAATTAAAAACAGCTTTTTCGAAAAATCCCAAAAACGTTTTCTCAGGCTATGAAAACAGGTAGAATATCGCTCCTTTTTATCAATCTAGAAAACGTTTGAATACCTGAGGTCGGTTCATGCTTTATCACGAAAAATTTGACGTCATCGTTGTTGGTGGTGGCCATGCAGGAACGGAAGCCGCACTCGCATCTGCACGTACTGGTCAAAGTACGTTATTACTTACTCATAATATCGATACACTAGGACAAATGTCTTGTAACCCAGCCATTGGCGGGATCGGTAAGGGCCACTTGGTAAAAGAGGTCGATGCAATGGGTGGATTAATGGCGCAAGCTATTGATCATGCAGGTATTCAGTTCAGAACATTGAACGCATCAAAAGGCCCTGCGGTTCGTGCTACTCGTGCACAAGCTGACCGCGCACTGTACAAAGCCTTTGTTCGTAACGTTCTTGAAAACACGCCAAACCTGACTTTGTTCCAACAGTCGGTTGATGACTTGATCGTTGAACAGGATCAAGTGGTAGGTGTGGTAACGCAGATGGGCCTTAAGTTCCGCGCAAGCGCTGTGGTTCTGACTGTGGGCACATTCCTAGGCGGCAAGATCCATATTGGTATGGAAAGTTCTTCAGGTGGCCGTGCTGGTGATCCACCATCGATCGCACTGGCTGACCGTCTTCGTGATCTTCCATTCCGAGTTGATCGCCTGAAAACAGGTACTCCTCCTCGTATCGATGCGCGTAGCGTTGATTTTTCTGAGCTTGAGGTTCAGCACGGTGATAACCCGACGCCTGTTTTCTCGTTCATGGGCAGCCGAGCTCAACAACCTCGTCAAATTCCATGTTACATCACGCATACCAATGAAAATACGCATGACGTAATTCGTGCCAACCTTGATCGCAGCCCTATGTACGCGGGTGTGATTGAAGGCATTGGCCCTCGTTACTGCCCTTCGATTGAAGACAAAGTAATGCGTTTTGCTGACAAGAACAGTCACCAAATTTTTATTGAGCCAGAAGGTCTAACGACTCACGAGCTATACCCGAATGGTATCTCTACCAGTCTGCCGTTTGATGTACAGGTTCAAATTGTTCGTTCGATGAAGGGCTTTGAAAATGCTCATATCGTTCGCCCTGGCTATGCGATTGAGTACGATTTCTTTGATCCTCGCGACCTTAAGCTGACTTACGAAACTAAGTTTATCAAAGGTCTATTCTTTGCGGGTCAAATCAACGGTACCACTGGCTATGAAGAAGCGGCTGCACAAGGCTTGATGGCCGGTCTGAATGCAAGTTTGTTTACTCAAGGCAAAGAAGGCTGGAGTCCACGTCGTGACCAAGCTTACATGGGCGTGCTTATCGACGACCTATCTACCATGGGTACCAAAGAACCTTACCGCATGTTTACGTCTCGCGCGGAATACCGTCTGCTGCTTCGTGAAGACAACGCCGATATCCGCTTGACTGAAAAGTCGCGTGAACTTGGCCTTGTTGATGACGCTCGTTGGGCTCGTTTCAACGAGAAGATGGAAAACATGGAGAAGGAGCGTCAACGTCTGAAAGAGACTTGGATTAATCCAAAATCTGAAGATATTGATCAACTGAACCAAATTCTGAAAACACCAATGTCTCGTGAAGCGAGCGGTGAAGATCTTCTTCGTCGCCCTGAAATGACTTATTCACAGTTAACCGCATTGGATCGTTTTGGTCCTGCACTGGAAGATCAACAAGCGTCTGAGCAAGTTGAGATCCAAGTGAAGTACGATGGTTACATTCAGCGTCAACAAGACGAAATTGAAAAATCACTGCGTCATGAAAACACCAAACTGCCTGCTGATATCGATTACAGCAAGGTAAAAGGACTTTCTAACGAAGTGGTTCTTAAACTAACGACAGCTAAGCCTGACTCAATTGGTATTGCTTCGCGAATTTCAGGTATCACACCTGCAGCAATCTCAATTCTGTTGGTTTACTTGAAAAAACACGGCCTGTTGAAAAAAGGTGAGGAAGCATAATGAGCGCATTACGCGAAAAACTGGATCACCTTATTGGCCAGACTGAACTTGAAGTATCTGAAAAACAACGTGGCCAGTTGGTTGGCTACGTTGAGTTACTGAACAAGTGGAACAAAGCTTATAACCTAACATCAGTTCGTGACCCACAAGAAATGATGGTGAAACATATCTTAGATAGCATCATTGTTAGCACTCACTTACAAGGTAAGCGCTTTATCGATGTGGGTACGGGACCTGGTCTTCCTGGGATTCCGCTCTCAATCATGAATCCAGACTGCGAGTTTTACTTGCTAGACAGCCTAGGTAAGCGTATTCGTTTTATCAAACAGGTGATTCATGAGCTGGGTATCGACAACGTGGTACCGGTTCAAAGTCGCGTTGAAGAATTTCAACCAGAAGAAAAGTTTGATGCAGTGCTCAGTCGTGCATTTGCGTCAATGACAGACATGGTAGAGTGGTGTCACCATTTACCTAAAGAGCAATCCGGTGTATTTTTGGCTCTTAAGGGACAACATCCTAGAGACGAAATCGACCTGTTACCTGAATGGTGTTCAGTGACAGACATTAAAGCTTTGCAAGTGCCAGAGCTTGATGGAGAGCGTCATCTAGTTACTTTATCGCGTCAGGGATAATCAGCGAGGCCATAGTGGGTAGAATCGTAGCAATTGCCAACCAGAAGGGTGGCGTAGGAAAAACAACAACTTGCATTAATTTAGCAGCATCAATGGCGGCAACAAAACGCAAGATATTGGTTGTTGACCTCGATCCTCAAGGTAATGCCACTATGGCGAGCGGTGTCGACAAGTATCAAGTTGAAGCAACAGCTTACGATTTGTTGGTTGAAGACACCCCATTTGATGAGGTGGTTTGCCGGAGTACATCTGGCAATTATGACCTCATCGCCGCGAACGGTGATGTTACTGCGGCAGAAATCAAGCTGATGGAAGTGTTTGCTCGTGAAGTTCGTTTAAAAAATGCACTCGAACCCATTCGCAATAACTATGATTTCATCTTTATTGATTGCCCGCCCTCATTAAACCTTCTTACAATCAACGCGATGGCTGCGGCCGACTCCGTATTGGTTCCTATGCAATGTGAATACTTTGCTTTGGAAGGTTTGACTGCATTGATGGATACCATCAGTAAGCTAGCGGCTGTTGTAAACGAGAACCTGAAGATCGAAGGTCTTCTGCGTACTATGTACGATCCTCGCAACCGCTTATCGAACGAAGTATCTGATCAACTCAAAAAACACTTTGGTAGCAAAGTCTACCGAACTGTGATCCCTAGAAATGTGCGTCTGGCAGAAGCCCCGAGTCACGGCAAGCCAGCAATGTACTACGACAAATATTCCGCAGGAGCTAAGGCTTACCTTGCTCTTGCTGGCGAAATGTTGCGTCGTGAAGAAGTCCCAGTATAGGTCCAACCAAAGGAATTCGCTCAATGTCTAAGCGTGGTTTAGGAAAAGGGCTAGATGCATTGCTTGCAACTAGCTCATTGGCTCGTGAAAAACAGCAAGTTGCTTCTCATAGTCAGGCGTTGTCGGCTGATGGTGAGCTTATTGAACTGGCTGTTGGTTGCTTGAAGCCTGGTGTATATCAACCGCGTAAGGATATTGCGCCTGAAGCGCTAGAAGAGCTGGCAGCATCAATTCAATCTCAAGGCATTATCCAACCGATCGTAGTTCGCCCATTGGCGCACGACCAGTTCGAGATTATTGCTGGTGAACGTCGTTGGAGAGCGGCTCGTCAAGCTGGCCTTAAACAAGTGCCATGTTTGGTCAAGAGAGTCGAAGACAAAGCCGCTATCGCGATGGCGTTGATTGAGAATATTCAGCGTGAAGATCTGAATGTTATCGAAGAAGCACAAGCGCTAGAGCGACTACAGAACGAATTTGAGCTGACACACCAACAAGTCGCTGATGTAATCGGTAAATCGAGAGCTACGGTGAGTAACTTATTACGTCTAAATCAGCTCGAAAATGAAGTAAAAGGTTTAGTTTCCAATAAACAACTGGAAATGGGGCATGCTCGAGCACTGCTTGCGCTTGAAGGTGATACCCAGGTTGAAGCAGCAAACACTGCGGCAACCAAAAAAATGACCGTGCGTCAAACTGAGCAACTTGTCAAAAAGTGCTTAAAACCAGACGTTGAAGGTGAATCGAAGCCTGAAGACACAGAAGCTATCGAACTTTCACGAAGACTCACGGAAAAATTGCAAGCAAACGTTTCAGTTACTCGTTCTGTTAGCGGTAAGTCAAAAGTGACAATTACTCTTGATGAGCCTCACAAATTAGAGCAACTTATTGCTAAACTAGAGTACTAAATGAGATAATTGATTTAGGTCAATTATGTAATAAACAAGTAATTTCGTACAAAAGTTGTAGGTTTGTATGCAAAAATGTAAATGATTGCTGCATTGTTATTGCAATCAATTTGGCTGAACGTATAATTTTCGCCAATTTCTCAGCACGCTTTTAAGCGAGTAGTAAAGAAGGCTTAAAAGAGGAACGAATACATGGTAGCGGCGTTAGCAAGACCAGGACGAGTGCTTGCAAAGCAAATGTTATTGATCGAGCTTAGCGCGGTTATATTAGTGGCGATAGGGTTAGGTTTAGCTGTTAATCCTGATTGGGGTTTTGCTGCATTAATCGGTGGCGGTATTTTTGTCATCGCAAATGCAGTTTTTTGTGTGTGTGCTTTCCTATTTAGTGGAGCTCGCGCAACTAAGTTAGTTGCGGCGTCGTTCTATGCAGGCGAAGCGCTAAAAATCCTTATCACAGTTCTACTATTCTCTATTGTCTACATGTATATGCAGGTGGAATTAGTTCCCCTCAAACTGACCTATTTACTGGTTCTAGGTATTAATATCTTTGCGCCAGTGCTTTTCATTAACAATAAAAAATAGGATGAGTTATGGCTGCGCCAACAGCATCCGGATACATTGAGCACCACTTACAAAACCTTTCTTTAGCTAAGTTTGGTCTTGTAGAGGAGACAAGTTTCTGGAACGTACATATAGACAGTCTGTTTTTTTCGGTGTTGACAGGGATGTTATTCCTTTGGGTTTTTCGCTCAGTCGCTAAGAAAGCAACAGTAGGTGTACCTGGTAAGCTTCAGTGTTTTGTTGAAATGGTAGTTGAATTCGTTGATGGCAACGTTAAAGACACTTTCCATGGCCGCAACCCTCTGATTGCTCCATTAGCACTGACTATATTCTGCTGGATTATTTTAATGAACTTGATGGACTTAGTGCCTATCGATTTCTTACCATATCCTGCGGAGCATTGGCTAGGTATCCCTTATTTGAAAGTGGTTCCTTCAGCTGATGTTAATATAACCATGTCAATGGCCTTAGGTGTTTTTGCTCTGATGATCTACTACAGCATCAAAGTAAAAGGCTTAGGTGGATTCGCCAAAGAACTTGCTTTACATCCATTTAATCACCCAATCATGATCCCGTTTAACCTACTGATTGAAGTGGTATCGCTACTCGCGAAGCCTCTATCACTTGGTATGCGTCTATTCGGTAACATGTTCGCAGGTGAGGTTGTATTCATTCTTTGTGCGGCAATGCTACCGTGGTATTTACAATGGGTAGGCTCTCTACCTTGGGCTATCTTCCATATCTTGGTTATTTTGATTCAAGCATTTGTTTTCATGATGTTAACAATTGTTTATTTATCAATGGCCCATGAAGATGGCGATCACTAAAAATTTTTAAGTTTTATTCTAACTATTAATGTTAATCGGAGAACGTAAATGGAAACTGTACTAAGTTTTTCAGCAATCGCTGTTGCTATTATTGTTGGTCTTTGTGCCGTAGGTACTGCAATTGGTTTTGCTATTCTTGGTGGTAAATTCCTAGAAGGCGCTGCGCGTCAACCTGAAATGGCTCCAATGCTACAAGTTAAGATGTTCATCATCGCTGGTCTACTGGATGCTGTTCCAATGATCGGTATCGTAATCGCACTACTATTCACGTTTGCTAACCCATTTGTTGGTCAACTAGCAGGCTAATTAACTGTTAATTAGTTAATTAAATTTTTGTAGTTGATTCTTAACGAGGGGTAGCTGTTGTGAATATGAACGCAACTCTGTTAGGTCAAGCAATTGCTTTTTCTATGTTTGTTTGGTTCTGCATGAAATATGTATGGCCACCAATCATGCAAGCAATTGAAGAGCGTCAGAAAAAAATTGCTGACGGTCTAGTAGCCGCTGAACGCGCTGCTAAAAACTTGGATCTAGCACAAGCCAACGCTTCTGACCAATTGAAAGAAGCGAAGCGCACCGCAACTGAGGTTATTGAACAGGCAAATAAACGCAAGGCTCAAATTATTGATGAAGCTCGCGAAGAGGCTCAGGCAGAGCGCCAGAAAATCTTAGCGCAAGCGGAAGCCGAAATTGAAGCTGAGCGCACACGTGCCCGTGATGACCTGCGCAAACAAGTCGCAACTCTGGCAATTGCTGGTGCTGAGAAAATCCTTGAGCGTACAATCGATAAAGATGTACACGATGATCTTCTTAACAACATTACTGCAAAACTTTAAAGCAAGGGGCTGTATATGTCTGATTTGACTACAATCGCACGCCCCTATGCTAAAGCAGCGTTTGACTTTGCGGTAGAGAAAGGTGAGCTAGACCAATGGGGTCAGATGCTTACTTTTGCTGCCGAAGTGGCACAAAATGATGATGTTCACAATTTCTTAAGCAGCTCTCAAACTGCTGAAAAATTAGCTGAAGTATTCATTGTAATTTGTGGCGAACAATTTGATGAATTCGGCCAGAACTTGATAAAAGTAATGGCAGAGAATGGCCGCTTAATGGCTTTTCCTGATGTTTGCAAAGAGTTCTTATTGCTCAAACAAGAGCACGAGAAAGAGATCGACGTTGAAGTCACTTCAGCGGTTGAACTTTCTAAAGAACAACGCGCAGAGATCAGCAGCAAATTGGAACAGCGCTTAGCGCGCAAAGTTCAGCTGAATTGCAGTATAGATGAGACTCTACTTAGTGGAGTTATTATTCGAGCCGGAGACCTAGTCATCGATAACTCAGCGCGCAGTCGTTTAGACCGCCTGAGCGATGCATTGCAGTCTTAATGGGGATTGGAGCATGCAACTTAATTCCACTGAAATTAGCGATCTAATTAAACAACGTATTGAATCTTTCGACGTTGTTAGTGAAGCTCGCAATGAAGGTACTATCGTTTCGGTAAGCGATGGCATCCTTAGCATTCACGGCCTAGCGGACGTGATGCAAGGTGAAATGATTGAACTACCGGGTGGCCGTTACGCGCTAGCACTTAACTTGAACCGTGATTCGGTTGGTGCTGTTGTAATGGGCCCATATGCTGACCTACAGGAAGGCATGAAAGTTACAGGTACGGGTCGTATTCTCGAAGTACCAGTAGGTCCTGAAATGCTTGGTCGTGTGGTAAACACGCTAGGTGAGCCAATTGATGGTAAAGGTCCTATTGATGCGAAATTGACTTCGCCTGTAGAAATTATCGCACCAGGTGTAATCGACCGTAAATCGGTAGATCAACCTGTTCAAACTGGTTACAAGTCAGTTGACTCAATGATCCCTATCGGTCGTGGTCAGCGTGAACTTATTATCGGTGACCGTCAGACTGGTAAAACAGCGATGGCGATCGATGCGATTATTAACCAAAAAAATTCTGGTATTTTCTCTATCTACGTTGCAATCGGCCAAAAAGCGTCGACTATCGCTAACGTAGTTCGCAAACTAGAAGAGCACGGCGCACTAGCAAACACTGTTGTTGTTGTTGCATCGGCTTCTGAATCTGCAGCGCTGCAATACCTTGCACCGTATGCTGGTTGTGCGATGGGTGAATACTTCCGTGATCGCGGTGAAGATGCACTGATTGTTTATGATGATCTATCTAAGCAAGCTGTCGCTTACCGTCAGATCTCACTACTGCTTAAGCGTCCACCAGGTCGTGAAGCGTTCCCTGGTGATGTTTTCTACCTTCACTCTCGTCTACTAGAGCGTGCTGCTCGTGTAAGCGAACACTACGTAGAAGAATTCACTAAAGGCGAAGTGAAAGGCAAGACGGGTTCTTTAACTGCTCTTCCTATCATCGAAACGCAAGCTGGTGACGTATCTGCATTCGTACCGACGAACGTAATCTCGATTACCGATGGTCAGATCTTCCTACAAACTGAGCTATTCAACGCGGGCGTACGTCCAGCTGTTGACCCTGGTATCTCAGTTTCTCGTGTAGGTGGTTCGGCGCAGACTAAAATCATCAAGAAGCTATCTGGCGGTATCCGTACTGCTCTAGCTCAATACCGTGAACTTGCAGCATTTGCTCAGTTCTCTTCGGATCTTGATGAAGCGACTAAGAAGCAGCTAGACCACGGTCAAAAAGTTACAGAACTGATGAAGCAGAAGCAATACGCTCCTATGTCTGTATTTGATCAGGCTCTAGTAATCTTCGCTGCAGAGCGTGGATACCTTCAAGACGTTGAACTTTCTAAAGTTCTAGACTTTGAAGCTGCTTTACTGTCGTTTGCTCGTGGTCAATATGCCGATCTAGCAACACAGATCGACACAACGGGTGCTTTCAATAAAGAAATCGAAGCTGAGCTGAAGAAGCTTGTTGACGATTTCAAGGCAACCCAGACCTGGTAATTGGTAGGTGGTCTTAGGGCCACCTCATACCATTAACGGAGAGTAACGATGGCCGGCGCAAAAGAGATACGTAATAAAATCGGTAGTGTTAAAAGCACACAGAAGATTACGAAAGCAATGGAAATGGTAGCAGCTTCAAAAATGCGTCGTTCTCAAGACGCAATGGAAGCTACTCGTCCATATGCAGAAACAATGCGTAAAGTGATCGGTCATTTGGCTAATGGTAGCCTCGAGTATAAGCATCCTTATCTTGAGGAACGTGAAGCCAAACGTGTTGGTTACATCATCGTTTCTACAGACCGTGGTCTTTGTGGTGGTTTGAACATTAACTTGTTCAAAAAAGCCATGAACGACATGAAAGATTGGTCTGAGAAAGGTGCTGACGTTGAACTTGCAATTGTAGGTTCAAAAGCGACAGCATTTTTCAACAACAGCGGCGCGAAAGTAGCAGCTCAAGTTTCTGGTCTGGGCGATCGCCCAAGCCTTGAAGACTTGATTGGCTCTGTAAGCGTTATGCTGAAGAAATATGATGAAGGCGAATTGGATCGCCTGTTCGTAGTGTTCAACAAGTTTGAAAACACTATGGTACAAGAACCAACGATCGATCAATTACTTCCTTTGCCTAAATCAGACAGCGAAGACATGAAACGCGATCATGCTTGGGACTACATTTATGAGCCTGAGCCAAAACCACTACTAGATGCACTACTGGTTCGCTACGTCGAATCTCAAGTATATCAAGGTGTGGTCGAGAACCTTGCTTGTGAGCAAGCGGCTCGAATGATTGCTATGAAATCAGCAACAGATAACGCTGGTGACATTATTGATGACTTAGAACTTGTGTACAACAAAGCGCGTCAAGCGGCAATTACACAAGAACTTTCTGAGATCGTTTCAGGCGCAGCTGCGGTTTAAGCTTAGGTAAAACTAAATAGTTAGAGGATTAACGATGGCTACAGGTAAGATCGTACAGATCATCGGTGCGGTAGTCGACGTAGAGTTCCCACAGGGTGAAGTACCTCGTGTATACGACGCTCTGAATGTTAATGAAGTACAAGAACGTCTAGTTCTTGAAGTTCAGCAACAACTTGGCGGTGGCGTAGTTCGCGCAATCGTAATGGGTAGCTCTGATGGTTTACGTCGTGGTTTGACAGTTGAAAATACTGGCGCTCCAATCTCAGTACCAGTAGGTACTAAGACATTGGGTCGTATCATGAATGTCCTAGGTGACGCGATTGATGAGTGTGGCGAGATTGGTGCTGAAGAGCATTACGCCATTCACCGTGAAGCTCCAAGCTACGAAGAGCAGTCTAACGAGACAGCTCTTCTAGAAACTGGTGTTAAAGTAATCGACTTGATTTGTCCATTCGCTAAGGGTGGTAAAATCGGTCTATTCGGTGGTGCTGGTGTAGGTAAGACCGTTAACATGATGGAACTTATCAACAACATCGCACTTCAACACTCAGGCCTATCTGTATTTGCAGGTGTAGGTGAGCGTACTCGTGAAGGTAACGATTTCTACTTTGAGATGCAGGAAGCAGGTGTTGTAAACATCGAAAAACCTGAAGAATCAAAAGTAGCGATGGTTTACGGTCAGATGAACGAGCCACCAGGTAACCGTCTACGTGTTGCCCTGACTGGCCTAACAATGGCAGAGCGCTTCCGTGACGAAGGTCGTGACGTTCTACTGTTCGTTGATAACATCTACCGTTACACACTAGCAGGTACTGAAGTATCAGCACTTCTAGGTCGTATGCCTTCTGCGGTAGGTTACCAACCTACACTGGCTGAAGAAATGGGTGTTCTACAAGAGCGTATCACGTCAACTAAAGCTGGTTCTATCACGTCTGTACAGGCGGTATACGTACCTGCGGATGACTTGACTGACCCGTCTCCAGCAACAACGTTCGCTCACTTGGATGCAACGGTTGTACTTAACCGTAACATCGCATCTATGGGTCTATACCCTGCGATCGACCCGCTAGATTCTACTTCACGTCAACTGGATCCATTGGTAGTTGGACAAGAGCACTACGACATCGCTCGTGGCGTTCAGTCTACTCTTCAGCGCTATAAAGAGCTGAAAGATATCATTGCTATCCTAGGTATGGACGAGCTATCTGAAGAAGATAAGCAAGTTGTATCTCGTGCTCGTAAGATTGAGAAGTTCCTAACTCAGCCTTACCACGTAGCGGAAGTATTTACAGGTGACCCAGGCATTTACGTACCTCTTAAAGAGACTCTACGTGGCTTCCAAGGTCTTCTATCTGGTGAATACGATGACATTCCAGAGCAAGCGTTCATGTACTGTGGTGCAATTGACGAAGCTATCGAGAATGCTAAGAAGCTATAAGGCTAACTAGGAGGCGATATGGCAGCAATAACCTTTCACCTAGACGTTGTAAGTGCAGAGAAACAAATTTTCTCAGGCCTTGTTGAGACGTTTCAGGTGACCGGTAGTGAGGGTGAACTTGGTATTTTCCATGGTCACTGTCCACTGCTGACCGCTATCAAGCCTGGCATGGTGCGTATTGTTAAGCAGCACGGCCACGAAGAAATCATTTATGTTTCTGGTGGTATGGTAGAAGTTCAGCCTGGTACAGCAACTGTACTGGCTGATACAGCTATCCGTGGTGAAGAGCTAGACGCAGCAAAGGCGGAAGAAGCTAAGCGCAAGGCTGTGGAGAATATCCAAAATCAGCATGGCGACATAGACTTCGCACAAGCGGCCGGTGAACTGGCTAAAGCCATTGCTCAGTTACGAGTTATCGAACTGACAAAACAGCGTCGTTAATCTTTTTAAGATTACAGACTCTGAGATAAAGGCGACCTAAGGGTCGCCTTTTTGCATTTTTAGATTCTCAAAAATGCTTCTTTTACGTATCACTACCGGTTAAATGGTTATTGCGATTTAATTTTTTGCCCAAAAACGGTTACAATATCGGCTTAATAAAAATAACGTTGGATAGGTTTACAATGAAGTTTAGCGCGGTAATTCTCGCGGCGGGCAAAGGCACTCGCATGTATTCAAACACACCAAAGGTTCTGCACACACTTGCGGGTAAGCCAATGGTGAAGCATGTTATCGATACATGTAATGGTCTAGGCGCTCAAAACATCAACCTGGTTTACGGCCACGGTGGTGATCAGATGAAGGCTACCTTAGCTGAAGAATCTGTAAACTGGGCACTGCAAGCTGAACAGCTCGGCACAGGTCACGCTGTGGATCAAGCATCTGCACATTTCGCTGATGATGAAAAAGTATTGGTGCTCTACGGTGATGTTCCACTAATCTCACCTGAAACCATTGAAAACCTATTAGACGCTCAACCAAACGGTGGCATCGCGCTACTTACTGTCGTGTTAGACAACCCGATGGGCTACGGACGTATTATTCGTCGTAATGGCCCTGTTGTGGCTATCGTTGAACAGAAAGATGCAACGGATGAGCAGAAGCTTATCAAAGAGATCAATACCGGCGTTATGGTGGCGACTGGTGGCGATCTGAAGCGCTGGTTGTCAGGTCTAAGCAACGACAACGCACAGGGTGAATATTACCTGACTGACGTTATCGCTGCGGCTCACGACGAAGGTCGTGCAGTTGAAGCGGTACACCCAGTAAGCCCAATTGAAGTGGAAGGCGTTAACGATCGTTCGCAACTGGCTCGCCTAGAGCGCGCTTACCAAGCTACGCAAGCCGATAAGCTATTGAAGCAAGGCGTGATGCTACGCGACCCTAGCCGCTTTGATCTACGCGGTGATCTGCAGTGCGGTATGGATGTCGAGATCGATACTAACGTTATCATTGAAGGCAGTGTCAGCATTGGTGATAATGTGGTTATTGGTACGGGATGTGTACTGAAAGACTGTGAGATTGACGACAACACCATCGTTCGTCCATACAGCGTTATTGAAGGGGCAACGGTGGGGGAAGACTGTACCGTTGGTCCATTCACTCGCCTACGTCCGGGTGCCGATATGCGTAATAACTCGCACGTCGGTAACTTTGTTGAAGTGAAGAATACTCGCCTTGGCGAAGGCTCTAAAGCCAACCACCTGACTTATCTTGGGGATGCTGAAATTGGTCAGCGCGTAAACGTGGGTGCGGGTGCAATTACTTGTAACTACGATGGGGCGAATAAGTTTAAGACCATTATTGGTGATGACGTGTTTGTTGGTTCAGATAGTCAATTAATAGCGCCTGTTACGATTGGTAATGGTGCTACCGTTGGAGCTGGCTCTACCGTAACACGCGATGTTTCTGAAAATGAGCTGGTTATCAGCCGTGCGAAAGAACGTAAGATTGCTGACTGGCAGCGTCCGACTAAGAAAAAGTAGTCTCTTAACAAATAAGATGATTTAAATGAAAGTCAGTAGTACCGCTACTGGCTTTTTCTTATTTATCTAGATATAAAAAAAGAGCGAGTAATATCGCTCTTTTTTGTTTTCGTTAACTTAGAAACTAGTCTTGTTTCTCGTCAGCGACTACTCGAGAGTTGTCAGGTGTCGCGAAGTGTTCAGAAAGCTCTTTGTTCGAAACAATATAGCCAACCCACAACGCACCCAAACAGATCACAACGGCAATACCCGTCGCGCTTAGTGCTTGGCTAGCCATTGCCGCGACCAATGCACTTGATAGGCCACTGATACTGATTTGCAGGCTGTTTTGTAGACCAGCAGCTGTTGCTGGGCTTTGTTTAGCGCTTGATAGAGCACGGTTTACTACGATTGGGTAAAGTGCGCCGTTTGCGACAGCAATCAAACAGAAAGGCGCAAGTAGAGGCCAGATTGACGTCAGTTCCCACTGTGATGCGATAAAGATAAGCATCGCCGCTACACTGAACAAACCGATAAGGTTTCTTAGTACAACGCCATCGCCATATTTCTTCACTGCTTGCTTACCGAAGTAACCACCCGCCATGAACGCGATTGTTTGTGGGATAAAGCTCAAACCGATGTCTTTTGCTTCATAACCTAGTTGAGCCATGATCTCTGGCATACCCGTTAGGTAAGCGAAGAACGCTGCAGATGCTGAAGCAAACATTAAGACATTACCCATGTAAGGCTTTGATTTAAGCAACATCTTGATGTCTGTCTTAATCGATGTCTGTTTTACTTCAGGCGCTTCTTTTGGTTGAGCCATTGTTGTCGCCACTAGCAGTGCACCCATCAAGGTTAATGTGATGAAGATGCTGTGCCAGCCAAAGCTATCCGCCAGTAACACACCTAGCTGAGGTGCTAATGCAGGAGATAGCGCAACCAAAGGCATGATGGTTGCAAAAATTTGTTGGCTACTGCTTTGTGAGTAACGCTTGATAACCATTGCTTGCCAGATTACCGCAGGAGCACATACGCCGATCGCTTGAATGAAGCGCAGTGTCAGTAGATGCCATACCTCGGTGCTGAATGCTAAGCCGAATGAAGCTGCAGTAAAGATAACAAGACCAACCGCCAGCGTATTACGGTGACCATACTTGTCACTCGCCAGACCCCAAAGAAGCTGACCCATTGCCATACCGCCAAGGAATACCGTTAAAGACAGGGCAATCTGCTCTGGGCCGGTTGCGAAATCAACTTCCATTGCCTTAAATGCAGGAAGGTACATATCGGTCGCAATAAAGCCAAGCATTGAAAGAACTGCAAGGTAGACCAATTGAAATTTAGAAATATTCATAAGATGCCATTAAGCTAAAGGTAGTGATGTTTTTATCATCAAAAAAATTGTTTGATATACAGAAGTGAAAGCCCCTGTTTATTTATGCTGACATTCTATTTTTCAGACCTGATAAAATAAAACGCTAAAATATGTGGTTATCAATCAAAAAATTTGAAGGCTTATGTTCTCTAAATCCTCTTTAGAAATGCTCGATACGGTAGCGCGCTTGGGCAGTTTTACCGCGGCGGCTGAGCAGTTGCACAAAGTGCCCTCGGCGATCAGTTATGGTGTCAGACAGGTCGAACAAGAACTGGATGTGCTGCTTTTCAGGCGTTTACCGAGAAAGGTTGAGCTCACTCCGGCAGGTGAACTGTTCATTGAAGAGGCGCGTGCACTACTGAGGCAAATGGAAGAGGTCAGTGCCCAGACTCGTCGAGCAGCTCGAGGTTGGAAGAAAACCTTGCGTCTGACGCTCGATAATGTGGTGAAGCTCGACAAGATGAAGCCGATGATTGAAGAGTTCTATCAAACCTTTGAGTTTGCCGAACTTCAGATCAACATGGAGGTATTCAACGGCTCATGGGAAGCGATTGCACAGGGCAGGGCGGATATCGTGATTGGCGCCACCTCAGCTGTGCCAGTTGGTGGCGATTTTGAAGTCAAAGACATGGGGCAATTAGATTGGGCATTTGTAATGTCGCCAAGTCACCCGTGTGTGCGCGAACAGAACCTCAATGAAGAGTTCGTGAGCCAATATCCAGCCATCTGCTTGGATGATACCTCCAGTGTGCTCCCTAAGCGACACACAGGCCACTACTCAAGTCAAAGACGCCTGTTGTTACCCAATTGGTATAGCGCAATTGAATGCCTTAAAAATGGAGTAGGGGTGGGTTATATGCCGAGGCACATTGCCGCGCCAATTATCGAACAAGGCTTGCTGGTGGAAAAAATACTGCCTGAACCGAGTCCGCAGAGTCATTGTTGTTTGGTGTGGCGAAAAGACGATAACCATAAGTTGATCGAGTGGATGGTGAAATACCTAGGATCGAGTGAACAACTTCACCAAGATTGGTTGGATCATCGCAAGGCGGTCTAATGATCTTAGCGAGAAGATCCTTTTCAAGTTTGAGTTGAATCAGCACCAATAAAAAGAGCGAGTAAATACTCGCTCTTTTTGATTCGGTCGTTAACTCTTATGACAAGAAGAACTTGTAGGAAGGGTTATCGGTTTCATCTTTACACTGATAGCCAAGCTCTCGTAGATGTGTTGAGAACTGAGCCAAATCATCGTCATCAAGTTCAAAGCCACACAATACACGGCCGTAGTCGGCACCGTGGTTACGGTAATTGAATAGGCTGATATTCCAGTGTGTCCCTAAGGTATCAAGGAATTTAATCAATGCACCTGGGTACTCTGGGAACTCAAAGCTGTATAGGCGTTCTTTCAGTGGCTTCGATGGTTTACCGCCAATCATGTAACGAATGTGCAGTTTTGCCATCTCATCATCAGAGAGATCGACAACCGGGTAGCCGCCCTCACGTAAGTCATTGATGATGTGTTCGAGTTCTTCTTGACCACCTTGTAGGCGTACACCAACGAAGATATTCGCTAGGCTTTCGTCGTTGTGGCGGTAGTTAAACTCAGTTACCGCTCGACCACCAATAATATTACAGAACTCTAGGAATGCTCCTTGTCGCTCTGGAATCGTAACCGCAAGTAGACCTTCTCGCTTCTCACCTAGTTCACAACGTTCAGAGACATAACGCAGACCGTGGAAGTTGGTATTAGCACCAGAAAGTACAGTTGCCAGTTGTTTGCCTTGCAGTTGGTTCTGCTCTGCAAACTTCTTTAAACCAGCCAGAGCAAGCGCACCAGAAGGCTCGGCAATCGCACGAGTGTCTTCAAAGATGTCTTTGACCGCAGAGCAGATCTCATCGCTAGACACGGCAATGTGACCATCGATGTACTGCTGACACAGACGGAATGTCTCTTCACCAATGCGCTTAACCGCAACGCCATCGGCAAACATGCTGACTTGATCCAGTACCACAGGTTCACCGGCATCGAGGGCCGCTTTTAAGCAAGACGAATCTTCTGGTTCTACTGCAATGACTTTAATCTCTGGCATCAGCTGTTTTACTAATACAGCAACACCCGCAGCTAAGCCACCACCACCAACCGGCACAAAGATGTAATCCATATGACCATTCTGCTGCAGCATCTCCATACCCATCGTGCCTTGTCCTGCAATCACCAGTGGGTGATCGAAAGGCGGCACAAAGGTAAAGCCATGTTCAGCAGAAAGACGCTCGGCTTCTGCCTTGGCCTCATCAAAGTTGCTGCCGTGCAGAACCACGTTACCGCCAAAGCCACGTACCGCATCAACCTTGATGTCTGGCGTGGTTTTTGGCATCACAATCGTAGTCTGAATGCCCAGCTTAGAGCCAGACAGAGCCATACCTTGAGCATGATTACCCGCCGATGCAGCAATCACACCTGCGGCTTTTTGCTGCTCAGAAAGGCTTGATACCATGTTGTAGGCACCACGTAGCTTGAACGAGTGCACCGGCTGACGGTCTTCTCGTTTAAGCTGAACCTGATTACCAATGCGCGCGCTTAGACGCGGCATATCCTGTAGAGGTGTTACGATTGCCGCTTCGTAAACCGGCGCTCTCAGGATCTGACGCAGATAATCTGCGCCAGTTTGTTTTTGGGGACTGACCGTGTCATCACTCATAGACTAGCCCTCTAGCTTAGACTTATCACGCACGGCGCCTTTGTCGGCACTGGTTGCCATGCTTGCGTAAGCTTTCAGTGCGAATGAAACTTCACGCTGACGGTTTTCTGGTTTCCAGCCTAGTGCGTCTTGCTTAACACGACGCGCTTCTAGCTCGGCTTCAGGCACATCAAGTGTGATTGAACGGCTAGGGATGTCGATAGTGATGATATCGCCAGTGTTTACTAGACCAATCACACCGCCACTTGCAGCTTCTGGAGACGCGTGACCGATAGACAAACCTGATGTACCACCAGAGAAACGTCCGTCAGTTAGAAGAGCACAAGATTTACCTAGACCCATAGATTTTAGGTAAGTCGTTGGGTAGAGCATTTCTTGCATGCCCGGACCACCTTTAGGACCTTCGTAACGAATAACAACCACTTCACCTGCTTTTACTTTACCCGCTAAGATGCCGTCTACTGCCGTATCTTGGCTTTCGAATACGATTGCAGGGCCTTGGAATTTAAGGTTTTCTTCATCAACACCCGCGGTCTTAACGATACAACCATCAACCGCGATGTTACCTGAAAGTACCGCTAGACCACCTTCTTGGCTGAATGCGTTCTCTTTGGTACGGATACAACCATCGACGCGGTCATCATCAAGGCGATCCCAACGACAATCTTGTGAGAAGGCTTTGGTAGTACGAATGCCAGCAGGGCCAGCGCGGAAGAACTTAAGCACCGCTTCATCTTCTGTTTGCATGATGTCGTATTGAGCTAGCTGCTCTTGCATGCTTAGGCCAAGTACAGTGCGAGTTTGGTTGTTCAGTAGGCCTGCGCGGTCTAGTTCACCTAGGATAGCCATAACACCACCAGCGCGGTGAACGTCTTCCATGTGGTATTTAGGTGTTGAAGGCGCAACCTTACATAGGTGTGGAACGCGGCGAGACATCTCGTCGATATCACCCATATCAAAGTCGACTTCACCTTCTTGAGCTGCTGCCAATAGGTGAAGAACGGTGTTACTCGAGCCACCCATTGCGATATCTAGAGCCATTGCATTTTCAAAGGCTGCGCGGTTCGCGATGTTACGAGGCAGTGCTGATGCGTCATCTTGCTCGTAGTAACGCTTGGTTAGGTCAACGATGCGCTTACCAGCATTGATGAATAGCTCTTCACGGTCTGCGTGGGTTGCTAGCATAGAACCGTTACCTGGCTGAGATAGACCAAGCGCTTCTGTTAGACAGTTCATTGAGTTCGCTGTGAACATACCTGAACATGAACCACATGTCGGACATGCAGAACGCTCTACTTGCTCACTTTGCTCATCAGAAATGGTTGGATCGGCACCTTGGATCATTGCGTCAACAAGGTCTAGCTTGATGATTTGATCGGAAAGCTTAGTTTTACCCGCTTCCATTGGGCCGCCTGATACAAAGATCACTGGGATGTTAAGGCGCATTGCTGCCATCATCATTCCCGGAGTGATTTTGTCACAGTTAGAGATACACACCATCGCATCCGCACAGTGTGCATTGACCATGTATTCTACTGAATCCGCGATAAGCTCACGTGATGGCAGTGAGTACAGCATGCCGCCGTGGCCCATTGCGATACCATCATCGACTGCGATGGTGTTGAATTCTTTAGCGATACCGCCCGCTTTCTCGATTTCACCCGCAACCAGTTGCCCCATATCTTTAAGGTGAACGTGGCCTGGTACGAATTGAGTGAACGAGTTTACAACTGCGATGATTGGCTTACCGAAGTCATCATCTTTAACGCCAGTTGCACGCCATAAAGCGCGCGCACCAGCCATGTTGCGTCCGTGGGTAGTCGTTGCTGAACGATAGATTGGCATTGCTTAAATCCTTATAAAATATTTGGCTGTTGCTTACTTAGTTGTTTGCGTTTGGTTTTCTGAAGTTTGGCCTGCTGGATAAACGTAGTCTAACCAGCCCCACTTATCTTCAGTGGTGCCATTGAATAGACCAAAGTAAGCCGCTTGAACTTTTTCAGTGATAGGACCGCGTTTGCCTTCACCTACTGTAATTTTGTCTACGCTGCGAACCGGAACGATTTCCGCCGCTGTGCCTGTCATGAATACTTCATCGGCAAGGTATAGCGCTTCACGAGCAATGTTCTCTTCACGGATCTCATAACCCATGTCTTTTGCTAGTGTCATGATCGAATCACGCGTGATACCCGGCAGAATCGCACTGGTCGCTGGTGGTGTGGATAGCACGCCGTTACGTACCACAAAGATGTTCTCACCAGCCCCTTCAGAAAGGTAACCATCAACACTCAGTGCGATGCCTTCATCGTAACCATGACGGCGAGCTTCGCCACCAACTAATAGTGAAGATAGGTAGTTACCACCGGCTTTTGCTGCGGTTGGGATCGTGTTTGGAGCGGCACGGTTCCAGCTAGAAATCATTGCATCAACGCCGTTTTCTAGTGCTTCTTCGCCTAGGTAAGACCCCCAAGGGAAAGCAGCGATGATCAGTTCCATCTCAGTATTTTCTGGCGGGCAGACACCCAAACCAACGTTACCTACGAAACCTAGAGGGCGGATGTACGCTGACTCTAGCTTATTTTGGCGTAGCGTTTCGCGAGTCGCTTCCATAATTTCTTCCTCAGTGTAAGGAATAGGGAAGCGATAGATTTTTGCTGAGTCTTTTAGGCGCTTAGCATGTTCAGGGTGACGGAAGATAACCGGCCCTTTTGGTGTGTTGTAACAACGAACACCTTCAAACACAGAAGTACCGTAGTGCATTGCGTGAGTCAGGACGTGAACGTTCGCCTCTGCCCAAGGAACCATCTCACCGTTAAACCAAATATAGTCTGCTGTTTTAGCTGTCATGTTTGCGGTTCCTTATGCGTTTATCTTTTGTTGTAAGTTGTTGTTTGGCAGTTCATTACGGCTGATCGAGATAACGTCAACGGTACGTACATCCCACAGCTTTTCGATTTGGTTTACCAAGAACGAGATCGGACGGTCACTGTCTACGATGATCTCAACACTCGCCACTTTGCTTTCGTGGTTTTGAGTGCCCGCAACTTGCTTAACAATGAAGCCACGGTGGCGGATAACACGAAGAACACGCTCTAGTAGTACAGGCTTATCATCGGCTTTGATGTCTAATAGGTATCTTTTCATGTTATGTGTTCTCCAACATCTCACTGTTTGAAGCACCTGGCGGTACTAGTGGCCATACGTTTTCTTCTTCATCGATAAGAACATGAAGTAGGTAAGCGGTTTTGCTCTCTAGCATCTCTTTCAATGCTGGTTCTACTTCTTCTTTACGAGTGATGGTTTTGCCCGGGATATCGAACGCTTTCGCGAGCATCACGAAATCAGGGTTGTCATCTAAGATAGTTTCACTGTGGCGGCCATCAAAGAACAGTGATTGCCATTGGCGAACCATGCCCAAACGAGAGTTATTAAGCAGTACCATCTTCACTGGGATCTGACGACGCTTCAATGTGCCAAGCTCTTGAATGTTCATCATGAACGAGCCGTCACCAGAGATAAGTATAGATTGGTCGTCAGGACGCCCAACCGATGCACCCATTGCAGCTGGCAAGCCAAAGCCCATGGTGCCTAAACCGGCAGAGGTAATGAAGTTCTGTGGATCGCGAGGCTGAATGTGCTGAGCTGCCCACATTTGGTGTTGGCCCACATCAGTCGATACGATAGAGCTTGCTGGCATCATGTCTGACAGTTGCTTCAACAGCAGTGGAGCAAAAATCAGATCACCAGGGTGGTCGTAACGCCATTTGAATGAGCTACGAAGACCTTCAGAGTGATGAACCCAAGAGGAGATGTCTTGACTTAGCTCTAGTTGAGGCATGATCTTGTTGATGTCACCGCGAATTGGCGCATTGGCAAGACGCAGTTTGCTGAACTCAGCGGCATCGATATCGATATGGATAACCTTAGCATGCGGCGCAAAGGTATCGAGTTTGCCAGTTACTCGGTCATCAAAACGAGCACCGACAACAATCAACAGGTCACTCTCTTGAACCACAAGGTTAGCGGCTTTAGTGCCGTGCATACCCAGCATGCCAAGGTAGTGTGGGTCGTCACGTTCGATAGTGCCCAAGCCTTTCAGTGTGCTTACTGCTGGCATTGGGTTTAGGCGTAAAAACTCACGAACCGCATCGGTTGCTTTAGCAAGTTGAACACCACCACCTACGTATAAAACAGGACGGGTCGCTTGAGACAAAAAGTACTGTGCCTGTTCAATGGCATCAGTTGTCGCAACAGGAATTGCGGGTGGAGTAAATTCAGGAAGAGCGTTAACAGGTGCTTCTGCTAGTTGAACGTCTTTAGCGATATCGACGATAACCGGGCCAGGGCGGCCAGACTTTGCTACCACAAACGCTTCAGCGAGGGTTGGAGCTAGCTCTTCAATATCAGTTACTAGGTAGCTGTGTTTAGTACATGACAGAGACATACCAATCACATCCATTTCTTGGAATGCATCGGTACCAATGTGGGAACTTGCAACCTGACCTGTGATAGCAACCAATGGGATTGAATCCATAAAGGCATCAGCAAGGCCAGTGACTAGGTTGGTTGCACCTGGTCCCGAGGTTGCCATACAAACAGCGACATCTTGTGTTGCTCTAGCCATGCCGATCGCGGCCATAGCGGCGCCTTGCTCATGGCGACATAGGATATGTTCAACCCCGCCGTCATAGAGTGCATCGTAGATTGGCATGATGGCACCACCGGGGTAACCAAATACGGTCTCAATTCCTTGTTGCTTGAGTGCGGATACGACTAGTTCTGCGCCTTTCATCGGAATTCTCCCGTATTACCTTTATTTTGGTAACTGTTTCCTTTGTCTCTGCACATCTTGTGCTCCCATTCTTCCTGTAAATCGGCAAAGCCGAAAATGCTCAAAAATATAAAAATCGAATGTTTAAATTAGAAAAAACCCCCGGACTTGTCAGTGCGGGGGTTTTTTCTAATTCGTGGTTACTTTCTTCCCACTCGCCCCCGCGCAGTCTTAATAATGACTACGATAATCAGGTTAATCAGTGCGTAAATGCGAGCGTTAAAAATCATAATATTCGAGTTTTCTCGTTTATTGTCTTCAGTAAATATCTACATCTCTAGTGTTATCACACAAATCTGCCGCATGACAAGGGAAATGTCATTCTTTTTTCACATTAAAATACCATTCCACCAAGCTATATAACAACCTTATCGCTTTGGTGAGCAACGAATATCCAGAGTGAATACTTTTAAATCAAAGACAAAGGAAAGTTATGGGACTCGCGATAATTCATAGCCGAGCTAGTGTGGGTGTAGAGGCGCCAGAAGTGACCGTTGAGGTGCATATAAGCAACGGAATGCCTGGCTTCACGCTGGTGGGTCTACCTGAAACAACGGTCAAGGAATCTAAAGATCGAGTGAGAAGCGCGATCATCAATTCTCGCTTTGAGTTTCCATCGAAAAGAATCACGGTTAATCTCGCCCCAGCCGATTTGCCCAAAGAAGGTGGCCGTTTTGACCTGCCCATCGCGCTTGGGATTTTGGTGGCGTCAGATCAGCTTCCGACATCAAAAGTAGCTCAACATGAATTTATCGGTGAGTTGGCATTGTCAGGAGAACTTCGCTCGGTAAAGGGCGTTTTGCCTGCGACGTTAGCCGCCGACAGTGTAGAGCGATGCTTAGTTGTCCCACATCATAACGGTGATCAGGCTGCGCTGGTGGGCAAGGGAGCGCATAAATCTGCACAAACCTTGTTGGAGGTTTGTGCTGACATGTGTGGACAGGCTCAGCTTGGGCTATATAGAACGGAACATCATCAGGCTGATGTTTCAGTGCTTCGCGACCTACAAGATATTATCGGCCAACAACAAGGCAAGCGAGCTCTAGAGATAGCCGCTGCTGGGAATCATAACTTATTGTTTCTTGGCCCACCCGGAACCGGAAAAACTATGCTCGCTTCTCGACTGCGTGACCTATTACCTGAAATGAGTGATGACGAAGCGATGGAAACCGCGTCGGTGGCCTCGTTAACGCAACAAGAAATCAATCAATACAACTGGAAGCAACGACCTTTTCGCTCTCCTCACCATTCCAGTTCAATGGCGGCATTAGTGGGTGGTGGTTCGGTGCCTCGCCCCGGAGAGATCTCTTTAGCGCATAACGGCTTATTGTTCTTAGATGAGATGCCGGAGTTTGAGCGCAAGGTGCTTGATTCATTACGAGAGCCACTAGAGTCGGGCGAGATCATTATCTCCCGTGCTGCGGGCAAGACTCGTTTTCCTGCGCGTTTTCAATTGGTCGGTGCACTTAACCCAAGTCCAACGGGTTATTACGAAGGTAACCAGGCGCGCGCCAACCCACAGATCATCCTGCGTTACCTCAATCGCTTATCTGGGCCCTTGCTGGATAGGTTCGATATGTCATTGGAGATACCTCTGTTGCCAAAAGGAATGTTGGCCGAAGGCGGTGATCGCGGTGAAACCACTCAAGTAGTTAAGCAAAGGGTTAGGCAGGCGCGAGAGTTAATGCTATCTCGCAACCATAAATCGAATGCACTGTTAGGTAGCCGAGAAATTGAGAAGTATTGCCCACTGCGACGCGAAGATGCAGAGTTTCTTGAGACAGCACTACATCGCTTGGGTTTATCGATTCGTGCTTATCATCGAATTATTAAGGTGGCACGAACCATTGCCGACCTTGACGGTAACGAGCAGATCGAAAAGAAACATCTATCAGAAGCGCTAGGCTATCGCGCGATGGATCGCTTGCTGAAACAACTCACGGCTCAAGCTGTCTAGCAAGCAGAAAAAGCCTGCTTAGATGCAGGCTTTCGTTGGATTGCAGTTCATACTCGCTAAGGTTAGAACTTGTAGTTCAAGCCAACTGAAACTATATATTGAGACTCGTCGTAGAAGGTAATGTTCGAGTCGCTGGTGCCGTAGCCTGCCAGTGAAATAAACGACCAGTTTTCCCAATCCATGAATTGATCATACTCATAGGCGGCGAATAGGTTGATATTGTCGTCGCTGCGTTTCTTGTCGTAGATCGGGTTGCTCGCATCGTAAGAGCGTTGGTTGTAACCCGCTGTTAGTGCGTACTTGTGACGCCCCATGCCACCAAACAAGCTTACCTCACCACCGAATTGGTCGTAAGATTCAGCTTTACCATCAGCATCACGTGTTTGATAGATGACGGATGGAATAAGCATCATGGTACGACTAAGTGGCAGGCGATATTGACCTTTCAAGTAGAGAGTATTGGCATCTCGTTTGAGCTCTTGATCTTGAATATCATCCTTGTCGACATCTTTGGTCGCATAGGCCATGTCTAGCGAGAAAGCTGAGCCCGCAATGTTGCTTAGCTTCAAACGAAACGCATTGCCAGTTTCATCGGTCTTGGTGCGAGCTGATGTGGTGTTGTATGGATCAGCCCAAGTTTCACCAGACATAATGGTTGGCAGCAGTGAAGCGTCGATCACCATGCCTGACTCAAGTTGGTATTTGTAACCGACTTCGAGAACTACAGTACCTGTTGCTACATCATCTCGCGCGGTACCTGTGTATACCTGATGGTTTAGCTTTTCACCAAAGGTATAAGCAACACTACCTAAAGGAGCAACCAGAAAAGAGCTTTCCGAAGAAGCCTTCTGATCTGTGGATGAAAGATTGCTATCAGCATCGGTATTAAAGTTCGAGGTGGAAGAGGTAACCCCGGTATTGAGAGAGATTTCACCACTGAAACCTTGTTGGTCTGCAAGCTTGGCAAAAGCGGGAGAAGCCGCAACGCTCAATGCCAAGAGAGTTATTTTTATTTTCATTCAAGGGCTCCTTGCCCACCGGTTCTTAGGACGGGTTATTAATAGCAGTAAAGCTTTAAACTTCCAGGTTAATTATTTATCAATAATGATTTTTGAACTAGCAAAAAAAAAGGAAGCCGAAGCTTCCTTTCATCAATGGCTTACTTCTTTAATAAGAAGTTCACGAGCTCGAAGTACTCATCAAGAGAGTTGATACCTTGAGCTTCTACTAGGTAGCGGTTGTTAACCACAACAGCGGGTACACCTGAAAGGCCGCTGTCTTTGAATGCTTTGTCGAAGCGACGAACCATAGAATCTACAGCAAAGCCGTTATACGCAGCATCGAATTTCTTCGCATCAACGCCTTCGTCTAGGAAGATTTGACGCAGTTCTTCTTCATCACGTGGTGGCTTGTTCATTGTGTGGATGCGGTTAAACATCACTGGCACCATTTTATCTTCAACTTTCAGTGCAATCATTGTCGCGTAAGCTTTGCTCATTGGCAGACCCATGTTGCCACCCATGAATGAAACATGGTTCTTCTGTAGCTTAGCGTCTTTAGGTAGCTGTTGTTTTAGCTGCTGGATGATTGGCTCAAAGCTATTACAGTGTGGGCAGTAAAAAGAGAAGAACTCTGTCACCATTGGTTTTTTTGATGCTTCTAGGTCGAGAACTTTGTAGTGTTCACCTTCGTTAAATTTCGCAGCGTGAGCGGTAAGGCTCAACATGATCAATGAGAAAAATGCGAATAGCTTTTTCATATATCCAATCTCCATTATGTTTGAATTTTTATCTAGTTGTATGTTGCGATTGCTGTTACCACTGAGGCATTAACGAAAGTGGTGGCTCTTGCAGGGTAGCAATTTGCTCTTTACAAGCAAGTACTTGTTGCTCCCAATATTTCGGATCATTAAACCACGGGAAGGCCAGAGGAAACGCAGGATCGTGCCATCGTTTCGCCAACCATGCCATGTAATGCACCATACGTAGACCGCGTAGTGGTTCGATTAGTTTCAGTTGTGCGGTATTAAAATCGCAAAACTCTTGGTAACTCTCTAGCAAAATATCCAGTTGCATCAGCTTATCTTGGCGCTCGCCATTGAGCAGCATCCACAGATCTTGTATCGCAGGGCCGTTACGTGCGTCATCAAGATCGACGAACATTGGCCCATCGCGCCACAAAATATTGCCAGGGTGGCAGTCACCGTGCAGGCGGATATTCTCAATGTTGCTCGGCCACTGGCTCTCTAGCTCTTTGATCAGAAGGTCAACGTCATTGAAGAAGGCATTTTCTAGGTGCGTCGGGATAAACTGAGAGTTCTCTAGAATCTTACGTGGCTGATAAAGGTATTCATCTAAGCTGATGGTCGGGCGATGCTGGAATGTTCTTCCCGCGCTGGCTTTATGAATACGACCAAGAAAGCGTCCTACGCCTTCCAATTGATCTAGATTGTCAACTTCATACTGTCTGCCGCCAACACTTTCAAATAGTGCAAATAGGTAGCCTTGGTATTCATGTAAGGTTGCACCGTTGATTCGCATTGGAGGCGCAACCGGCATCTCTTGCTCGATAAGCTCGAGTGCGAAGTCATGCTCTTCTTGGATCTGTGCCTTGTTCCAGCGTTGCGGACGATAAAACTTAACGACGTAGCGCTTACGGTCTTCATCGGTGAATTGATACACCCGGTTTTCGTAGCTGTTGAGAGCGAGAAGCCCGGATTCAGCACGAACTCCAATGCTCTCCAGTGCGTACCACATGAAGTCAGGAGTCAGGTTATCAAAGTTAAAGGCTTGCATCGTCATAGAATAAAAAAGGCTCATTACTGAGCCTTTTTCCATTTATTGGGTTGTTATACCAAGCACTAAGGTGTGGGTATCAGAGCTTCTTGATAAAGCGGCTTTCGACTTCCATCGTAAACTCTTCATTATCCGAGAGTATAAACTGAATTGTCGAAACTGGTGAGCTCAGTTTTTCTGGGTCGGCGCCTAAACTGATAGGTAGGTTCAAAACCTCGCCTGGATCGACAGTAATCGTCTGTTTACCATACCAGATAGAATCGGGCAGTCCGCTAACACCGAGTTTGTACTCTTGCTCTTGTTGAGTCTTGTTGATCACTTTCAAGGTGTAGGTGTTTTCAACCAACCCTTGGTTATTGACTCTAAACAGTTGGTTTCGGTCACGCAGAACACTTAGGCCGGCAGGATCAACGCTCGCGATTTGGGCGAAGAACAAGCCCAGCATCACGATCAAGATAGCGCCATAGCCCAACAGCTTGGGACGCATTACCTTGGTCGAGTGACCTTCAAGTCTGTGCTCGGTGGTGTAATTGATCAGGCCTTTCTCATAGCCCATACGCTCCATCGTGTTGTCACAGGCATCAATACACGCGCCGCAGTTAATACACTCGTATTGCAGGCCGTCACGGATATCGATACCCGTAGGGCACACTTGTACACACAGATTACAGTCAATACAGTCGCCTAGACCAAGCTCTTTTGGATCGGCTTTACGAGAGCGAGGGCCACGGCTTTCACCACGTTCTGTGTTGTAACCAACGATGAAGGTGTCTTTATCGAACATTGCCGACTGGAAACGCGCGTAAGGACACATGTGCAGACAAACAATTGAACGCATCCAACCCGCATTGGCATAAGTACATCCAGCAAAGAACAGTACCCAAAACACCGGCCAGAAAGACGAGTTAAAGGTAAAGAAGCCAACCACTAACTCTTTGATTGGGATGAAGTAACCAACAAAGGTTAAGCCCGTCGCAATGGCAATCGCCCACCACGCAATGTGTTTGAGGGTTTTTCTGAGGATTAAATTGCTCGTCAATTTGCCCGAGTCTTGTTTTCTTCGCTTATTGGCAGCGCCTTCTAGCTTCTCTTCGAACCAGATATACATGAAGGTCCAGACGGTTTGCGGGCATAAATAGCCACACCAGACGCGGCCTAAGAAGGTGGTTATGAAAAACAGGCCAAACGCGGCAATCATAAATAGGATCGCGAGTAGGGTCAGATCTTGCGGGTATAAGGTGGTGCCAAAGAAGTTGAACTGTTGGCTGCCGATATCGAGCAAGATCGCTTGACGTTCACCAAAGGGAATCCATGGGATAAGCGCAAAAAGTAAAAGTAAGAACCAACCGCCATAGCGACGCAGTTGTTGGAATTTACCTTTGCTTTCTCGAACATAGATTCGGTTACTTGGGTTAAATCGATCTCCATTACCTTTATGTGTTTTCGGGTTAAAGGTTTTAGGAGTCACATCTTTGATATCGATTTTATCCTGACTCATGGACTATCCTTTTTGTGGCTTGTTTGCCCGGTTAAGTCGGGCATGACGACATTACTTGAAAGTATGGTTTAGAGAACCTGTTGAAATTGAGCTTGGTGCATTTGTTGTTATCGCACTCACTCTTATTATTTTAGAAGATTCTTATGGATGGCGATTATAGCGACAATCTTGTTCTCATTTCTTTAACGCTATCAACCTTTAACAACAAAAGTCATAACAGTTGTGACGAAAAAATAGCGAACAGAAACAAAAAAGCGACCTGGTGGTCGCTTTTTAAAATTGAGTGTTTTATCTATACGGCAATTGAGCTCTAAACTAACGGGCGACTAAAGAAGGCCACGTGCTTTTAGAATTGCGGTTTTGAAATCATCTTCTTGGTCTTTTTTCAGGCCCGGGATCATCTCATCTTTTTCGCTGTTGCGCATTTTTAGGTGATAGATAAGAACATCGTCAGTCAGTTCTTCAAGCTTGCCTTGGTAGCCCGCTTCTTTTGATAGCTTAATGATGAACTCTAATAGGTTAAGCTCTTGATCTTTCTGCCACTCAGGCTCCATCAGTTCAAGCAGTTCTTCAATGCGGTGACACTTCATACTTTATTTCTCCACAAATTTTATAATGATTTGTGGCTAAGGTATCAAATCGGGTAGGGAATACCAATGTGTAAACACATTTCAAGATGGGAGCGGGCAAGAAAAAAGCGCAGTAAAAACTGCGCTTTTTGTTAAGCGGCTTTAATCACTTTCGTTGTAGTCGGTGCTAATAAAGCAGTCTTCTCAACTAGAGTCATTGTAGGAGCCAATTTCTTAGCCGTTGGAGCAGCAACAAAGCCACTACGACGACGCATCGCACTACGGTTGGTGTGCGAGAACCTGACAGCTGTTGGGCGCATTAATTTACCTAACGGTCAGGCATATCCATTGCCAATCTAATGGCCTGATTTACCATGAGCTCCACCTCAATTGCTTGAAGCGTCACTCGTCTGGCTTTCGCCAATCCGAAGAATAAATCAGGATAATGATATGCATGCATATCAAGGCTTAGATTATCACTATCTAAGTTATCGATCGACGCCTGAGTGATAAATAGACGATATTAGAGCTAAAATAGTGTGAGCAGTATATTTGAGTTTGAACCTCTTTCAGGCTTAAGATGATGCTTTAAAGGAGGTGCATATGTCGTTCTTAAAGAAAACGTTAGCAAGTTTTGGAATTGGATCTGCCAAGGTGGATTCTGTATTGCAACAGGAAGTGCTTTATCCAGGCAAGAAGGCGAGCATTATTGTGCATGTCTATGGTGGCGCTCAGCCACAAGAGATCGACAATATCGATCTCAACTTGTGCTGTCGTTACGTCAAAGAAATTACTATGAATTCGCAAAGGCAAGAGGGCGGTCAAACACGTCGAATGCACCAGACATACTCGTTGGCCAAATGGAGCCTGCCGTATGCCTTTGTTATTCAGCCGGGTGAAACCCGTGATTTTGAATGTGAGTTTGATGTCCCGCTGAACACACCTGTCACGATTGGTGATTCAAAGGTGTGGCTAGAAACCGGGCTCGATATTGCGATGGCGATTGATCCATCGGATAAGGATATTTTAACGGTTCGCCCAGATGCACTTCTTGATGGTATTTTTAATGAACTAGAAGCTCAAGGTTTACGCATTCGCCAAGTTGAGTGCGAAGCAGTAGAGGGCTTTGAACTGCCATTTGTTCAAGAGTTTGAGTTTGTCCCTACCACTGGTCCATATCATGGCCGCTGGCGTGAACTGGAAGTGGTTGCTCATCGTGATGAAACCGAGCTTAAGTTGTGGTTTGAGATAGACCGTAATCGCGATGGTGCAAAAGGCATGTTGGCGAGCTTGTTAGGCATTGGCCAACTGCAGCGTCAATTGAGTGTGCCATTGGATACGTCACCACAAGATGCGGGCAAGATGGTACTTGAGTATCTAGACAACGCATCTTAGTTAGCTCTTTGGTTCTGTAGCTTTAGAGACCTTAGCTTCATCACACCGTTTAGGCGTTATTAATGTCATAAAAGATGTCATAAAAATTTAAGCTTACACGTGTAAGCTTAATGTGCAATACTAGGCAAATCGAACATTTACTCTAGTAGGATAATCATGTCTGCATCATCGGCGAGCGAATACAGTGATATCGAAGAACGCGCCAATGCGATAACCCATGGCTTGGGTGTTGTGCTTGGCGTGGTTGGTTTAATCCTGCTGCTGATTCGTGCGTTTGACCATCAAGCCGACATACTGACTATTGCGAGTATGGCGGTATATGGCAGCAGTATTATCCTACTCTTTCTCGCTTCCACGCTTTATCACTCGATCACCACAGAAAAGACCAAGCGATTACTGAAAACTCTCGATCACTGTGCGATCTACTTATTGATCGCGGGCAGTTACACGCCATTTTTATTGGTGAGTTTAAGAACACCATTGGCGATGGGTTTGATGGCAGTGATTTGGGGTATCGCGCTAGTCGGAATCATTATGAAGATTGCCTTCGTCTACCGATTTAAGCGTTTGTCATTGGTGACTTACTTGGCGATGGGTTGGTTATCGCTGATTGTGGTTTATCAACTGGCGATGAATATCGAGATGGGTGGTTTGGTGCTACTAGCACTCGGTGGCGTGATTTACTCGTTGGGTGTGATTTTCTATGTGGCAAAACGCATCCCTTACAATCATGCCATCTGGCATTTGTTTGTGTTGGCGGGCTGCGCTTGCCATTTCTTCGCTATTTATTTGTACGTGACTCCGGTTTAGCGAGCCAGTACCTCAGTAATCTCAGCTTTAATCTGATATTCAGGGTGTTGTTCTAGGTCGAGCTTGATGAGCTTGCCTTCTTCACCCGTCTTTGGTCGTAGGTATGTGTCGGCCATTCGTTTGATTGATTTCCACACCGCAACTTCTTCTTCTGCCAACAACTCACCTTCTGCAGTAAATACGCTGATGTTAAGTGATACCAAAATGACCGCTTGAGTGCCTTGGTTAGTGATGGCTGTCGGAATGATAAGCTCACCATCTTCATAGCGACTTGCACCCAGTACAACATCCACTCCTGACTGAGACAGCTGTAAGCTTGGTTTTTTACTATTAACCACAACCGTTGTGCCACGAGTATTCGTCGCTACCGGGACGGCTACGACAGGTGCTGTTGCAACGGGCACGGCGATCTCTGATGTTGTCGCTGCTGCTTCCGTTTGCTTCGGTGCCACATATTGCCAAGTATAATCATCTTTGAGTAACACTTGTTTGCCATCAGGTAGTGTGACCATTTGATCCGCCAAGGCAGCACTTACGAATACTGAATTTGCGAGCAATGCGCCAGCGAGAAGTACGTATGATTTCATCTGTATTTCCTTGATTTTGTGCTTGGTTAGCGTCGCCAAAAGGCTGGGAAAAATAGAACGATGAGCGTCAGTATCTCGAGTCGCCCCATCAGCATTCCTAAACTTAATAGCCATTTTGCGGCGTCAGGCAGTGGAGCAAAGTTTCCGGTTGGACCTATCACGCTGCCCATTCCTGGACCAACATTGGCAACGGCTGTGATAGCACCGGATATACTGGTTACAGGATCAAGTCCCATCGCACTCAGCCCACCGGCAATTAAGATAATCGTGATAAAGAACATCAGACCAAATGCAACGAGTGAACGTACGATGTCGTCACTGACTGGTCGTTGATTATAGCGTTGAACAAACACGCCCGATGGATGAATCAGTTTCATCATTTGTTTATGGAGCATGGTCATTGCAATTTGGAAGCGGAAGATTTTGATACCGCCAGAGGTTGAACCTGAGCACGCGCCCGCCATCATTAAAAAGGCAAACAGCGTGGTAGGCAAAGCGCCCCACGCGGTGAAGTCTTCTAAGCCAAAACCGGTTGTGGTGACGACTGACACAATGTTAAACATCGAAACACGCATCGCATCCAATACCGTGTAGCCATCTCTGACCACCAGCCATGTGGATATCACAGCACTGGTGACTAAGAATAGGTAAGCGAAGCCTCTCACTTGGGCATCTTTGTAGAGGATAGAGAGCTTTCTACCGCGCAGCGCACTGACAAAGAGTAAAAACGGCAAGCCACCTAAGAACATGAATACAGTACCCACCCAGTGAGCGCTGTTCGAGAAGTGGTTCATAGAACCGTCTGAGGTTGAGTAACCGCCTGTAGATAGCGTGGTGAATGAGTGGTTGATGGCATCAAACACACTCATGCCCGCAAATAGGTAGCTCACCAAGCATAGGCCTGTTAATACCAAATAGACCGCCACGATGTTCTTGGCGACGGTTTTTGCTCTCGGGCTGCTTTTATCTGACCAATCGGAAGACTCAGTTTGGAACAAGCGCATACCACCGACGTTAAGCATTGGTAGAACCGCTACTGCCATTACGATGAACCCAACACCACCAAGCCACTGCAATATAGATCGCCATAATAGAATGCTTGGTGACATGCTGTCTAAGCCGCTTAATACGGTTGATCCTGTCGTGGTGATACCCGACATGGTTTCAAAATAGGCATCAGTGAAGCTGATGTGGTTGATGAAGA
The DNA here is from genome assembly GCF_041473835.1 of Vibrio sp. 10N.222.55.A1. NCBI lineage: Bacteria > Pseudomonadati > Pseudomonadota > Gammaproteobacteria > Vibrionales > Vibrionaceae > Vibrio > Vibrio sp. 10N.222.55.A1. Next base: position 65,047 of record NZ_JBFRSX010000050.1, read on the forward strand.
CAAAGGGTAGTGCAGCGAAGGCGCTGGCAATAGTCCAGACCAGAGAGGTGATCAGGAACATGTCCCGCACCCCTAATCGAAACTTAGCGGAGCGGCCTAAGCTTAAGCAGATGAATGCCACAATGTGCGTGATCACTACCGATTGACCAAACTCGAGGAAGCCACCGGTGCCTGTGAAAAAGGCAACCAATGTGGGGATGTACATGAAAAGGGCGAGTTTTGATAACACTAACCCTATCACTAATAATATCGGACGAAAGTTGACCATAGCTTAATAGACCATCGCTTTGTGCCGAAGCGTCGTTCTCACAAGAAGAAGGTTGCGAGAAGATACTTACGAGAACAAGGCTATAAGAAGAACGGGCTCGGTTGGAATAGAGACTCAACATCAGGTACGTATTTCTTGTCCACTAGGAACATCACTACGTGGTCATCTTGTTCGATTACGGTTCTATCGTGCGCGATAAGTACTTCTTCTCCGCGAACAATCGCACCAATAGTGGTGCCCGGTGGTAGCTTGATGTCGCCAATCGCTCGGCCAACCACTTTCGATGTGGTTTCGTCACCGTGAGCAATGGCTTCGATCGCCTCTGCAGCGCCGCGACGTAGAGATGATACGTTAACAATATCAGCACGACGAACGTGAGTAAGCAGCGCAGAAATGGTCGCTTGCTGTGGAGAGATAGCAATATCAATCACGCCACCCTGAACAAGGTCTACGTAAGCACCACGCTGAATCAGTACCATTACCTTCTTGGCACCCATTCGCTTCGCCAGCATGGCTGACATGATGTTGGTTTCATCTTCATTGGTTAGGGCGATGAACACGTCCACTTGATCGATGTTCTCCTCGGTCAGCAGCTCTTGATCGGCGGCATCACCACAGAATACGATGGTGTTTTCTAATTCTTCAGACAGCTTCTCGGCGCGAGTGTAGCTGCGCTCGATAAGCTTGATACTGTAGCTCTGCTCAAGGCGTTTTGCCAAGCTTGCACCAATGTTACCACCACCGACAATCATGATGCGGCGGTACGGTTTCTCTAGGCGCTGTAGCTCACTCATTACTGAGCGGATGTGGTTACTCGCTGCGACGAAGAACACTTCATCATCGGCTTCAATGATGGTGGTGCCTTGTGGACGAATAGGGCGACCTTGACGGAAAATAGCGGCAACACGGGTATCAATGTGCGGCATGTGCTCACGCAAAGCAGACAATGCGTTACCAACCAGTGGACCACCGTAGTAGGCTTTTACTGCTACTAGGCTAACCTTCTGTTCAGCAAAGCTCACAACCTGCAGTGCGCCTGGGTATTGAATCAGGCGCTCGATGTAGCTGGTCACTAGCTCTTCGGGTGCGATCAGGTGATCGACTGGGATGGCACCTGATTTGAATAACGCTTCTTTCTCTTCTAGGTATTGAGGAGAGCGAATACGAGCAATTCGGTTCGGCGTATTGAAAAGAGAGAAAGCAACCTGACACGCAGCCATGTTGGTTTCATCCATGTTGGTTACGGCAACCAACATGTCGGCATCTTGCGCACCCGCTTCACGTAGTGTGTTTGGGTGGCTGGCATAACCGTTTACAACCCTAAGGTCGTACTTATCCTGAAGTTCACGAAGTCGGTCAGCATTACGGTCGACAATGGTGATGTCGTTGTTTTCACCAACCAGGTTTTCAGCAAGGGTACCGCCAACTTGTCCAGCACCTAGGATAATGATCTTCATAGCCTTTCTCTTTTCTTTACCGTGGTAATTCTAGTTATCTAACTTTATTTTGATAATGCACTAGAAAGAAACAGCGGCTAAGAAATAAATTCTTAGCCGCTGTTAGTTGTTATGCCTGTTTTACTAGAACTGCGTAGTAGAAGCCATCCATATCTTCTTCTCCAGGTAGTATTTGACGACCCGGATTTTCGATATCAGACCCAACCAACGTAGCGTTCTCAGTGCGTGCTAGGAATGCTTTCACTTGCAGCACGTTTTCTTGCGGCGTGATAGAACAAGTCGCATAAACCATGGTGCCGCCTTCTTTCAGCTGACGCCACATTGCATCCATAATCTCGCTTTGCAGTTCAGCCAGCGCATCAATGTCAGACGCACGACGTAGCCACTTGATGTCAGGGTGACGGCGAATGACGCCAGTCGCTGAACAAGGTGCATCAAGTAGGATACGGTCGAACTTATCACCCATCCACCACTCTTCTGGGTAGCGAGCATCACCACAAATTACGTCGGCACGCAGTTGTAGACGCTCAAGGTTATCGTAAACGCGGTCTAGACGTTTAATGTCGCAGTCAATCGCAACCACTTCAGTGTCTTGAGTGTGCTCAAGAATGTGTGCCGTTTTACCACCTGGCGCAGCACAACAATCTAAGATCAGCTCACCATCTTTTGGTGTTAGGTAGTCAACCGAAAGCTGAGCGGCAGCGTCTTGCACTGATACCCAACCTCTGTCGAAGCCAGGAAGCAAAGTAACATCACAAGGTGCAGCTAATTTTATGGCATCGGCTGCTTCTGGGTGCAATGTGTATTCAATGTTTTCGTTTTTAAGTAGTTCAACATACTCGTCACGAGTGTGGTGTTGGCGGTTAACGCGCAGCCACATTGGTGCCTTACTGTTGTTTGCTTCAACCAGTTGCTCCCATTGATCTGGGTAGCTCTCTTGAAGCATTTTTAGAATCCAGCTTGGGTGGCCGTATTTGCCTGCATTGTGACTAACGGCTTTCTCGTCCAGTTCTTCTTGGTCACGTAGGTAGCTACGTAGCACAGCGTTGATCAAACCACTCAGGCTTGGACCACGCAGTGTTTTAGTGCCCTCAACCGTTTCAGCAACCGCGGCATGCGAAGGGATACGCATGAAGCTTAGTTGGTAAATGCCCACCAAGATTAGGTGGTGGAATACACGCTTTTTACCTTTAAGCGGGTTTTCCATCAGTTCGTTAGCGATTGACTCTAAACGAGGCAGGTAACGAAGTGCGCCGTAGCAAATCTCTTGCAGTAGAGCATGGTCTCGTGGACGGATCGTTTTTTGAGCCGCAGGGAGAGCGTGTGACAGAGAGTGGCCTTTATCGACAACTTGGAATAGGACATTTGCAGCAGCAGCGCGAACATTCATGAGGGGTACCGAATATTTATTTGAATACATGAGGGCATCTCTGCCCTCGTAAAGGTTTTCTAAGCTGCGTAATTAGCAGCTTTAAAAGCGGATTAAGAAAGTTGTGTACCAACTTCAAACCAGCTTGCACGTGAGTTCAAGATATCCTGAACTGACATGGCTTTTTTACCTGGAATTTGCAGTTGTTCAAGAACAAGTACGCCTTGCCCTGTCGCAACATAGATACCAGTTTTATCCGCTTGCAGAATGGTACCTGCAGGCTTATCAGAAGTTTGCTCTGCCACACGGCTTTGCCATACTTTAATGCTGTTCTCAGCAGCTTCAAAGTGACTCATTGGCCATGGGTTGAAGGCACGAACGCAGCGCTCAATATGCGCAGCTTCATCACTCCAGTTGATACGCGCTTCTTCTTTGCTTAGCTTCTTCGCGTAGTTCGCAAGCTCATCGTCTTGCTTTTCTGCAACTGCTTTGCCAGAAGCGATGTCCGCTAGACATTCAACAAGCGCATCAGGGCCAAGGCCCGCTAATTTCTCGTACATAGATGCGCTAGTATCTGTCGCTTCGATAGGCAGCGTCGCGATACTTAGCATGTCGCCAGTATCTAGGCCGATATCCATCTGCATGATCGTCACGCCTGTCTCTTTATCACCTGCCCAAATAGAGCGTTGAATCGGAGCAGCACCACGCCAGCGCGGTAGGATAGAGCCATGTACGTTGATACAACCTAAGCGAGGCGTATCTAATACAACCTGCGGAAGCAATAAGCCGTAAGCGACAACAACCATGATGTCAGCGTTCAACTCAGCTAGCTCTTGCTTGGCCTCATCTGACTTGAAGTTTTCTGGTTGGTAAACCGGAATATTGTTTTCAAGTGCGATGTTTTTTACTGGGCTCGCAGTCAGTTTTTTACCGCGGCCTGCTGGTCGATCTGGCTGTGTGTAAACAGCAACAACTTCATGCTCCGAAGACAACAACGCCGCCAAGTGACGGGCGGCGAAATCCGGAGTACCTGCAAAGACAATTCTTAAAGACTGACTCAAGGTAGGCTTCCTTCTAATTTAGTAATAGCAGCGGTTATTAACCTTGTTTCTCGTTGAAACGTTTAATCTTCGCTAGCTTATCTTGGATACGTTTACGCTTTAGTGGCGATAGGTAATCAACAAACAACTTGCCTTCTAGGTGGTCAAGTTCGTGCTGAACACAGATAGCCAGAAGGTCGTCAGCGTCGAATGTGAATTCGTTGCCGTCACGGTCTAGTGCTTTAACCGTTACTTCTGCAGCGCGAGGTACTAGAGCTCGAGCGCCTGGTACAGATAGGCAGCCTTCTTCGATTCCATCTTCGCCGCGCTTCTCAGTAATTTCAGGGTTGATAAGCACCATTGGCTCATCACGTGTTTCTGAAATATCGATAACAACGATGCGTTGGTGGAAATCTACTTGCGTTGCCGCAAGGCCGATACCTTCTTCGTCGTACATGGTTTCAATCATGTCATCAACGAACTTTTGAATCTCTGGGGTAACTTCTTTTACCGGTTTCGCCACGGTACGTAGACGATCATCTGGTAATGTTAATACTTGTAATACAGACATATACACTCGAAATATTGAACTGTGCCGAAACAGCTTAAACCTTGTTGGCTCAATTCTAGACATTTTAGAGGTCAAATGACAGCATCCTGAAGGTAATTCTCAAATCAGATGTCATATATTCAGACCAAGGAACCTAGGTCATGCGTCATTTTTCTCCCATTTTTTCTCTTGTTTGTGCCTCGCTTTCGTTCGCCGCTACGGCTGAAAATAGCGCTCAACCTTTAACCATTAAGCAGGGCGCACCTGAGGCGTATGTGGTGGTAAAGGGCGATACCTTATGGGATATATCTGCGATGTATCTTGATAGCCCGTGGTTGTGGCCAAGGTTATGGCAGGTAAACCCTGAGATAGAAAATCCTCACCTTATTTATCCCGGAGACAAACTGTCGTTGGTTTGGATTAATGGTGAACCTGTCTTGAGCCTCAAGCCTGTTATCAAACTCAGCCCTAAGATTCGTGTTTCTGAGAAGAAAGCAGTACCTACCGTCAACGAGGGACTGGTTCTACCTTATTTACAGTCTGATCGCTTGGTAGAGCAGCAAGATATCGAATCGGCACAACGAGTATTAGGAACCAGTGATGGTAAACGTTTCTTATCGGGTGCAGACCGGTTGTTTATCTCAGGTAACCAACAACATCAAAAGTGGGGTATCTACCGCGCAGTTGAAACCTACCAACGGCAGCAACCCCAAGCGAGTGTTACCTCTTTGCGACTGGTCGCCACTGCGCGCTTAAAAGAGGTGGATGCTGAGTTCAGCAGCTTGCAGATAGACACTCAGCTGCAAGAGGTGCTGCTTAATGACCTTGTGCTACCAGAACTTGGTGTTGATCAGGTGAAGCTCTCTACCACGTTTTATCCTGCACCTAGTGCGGCAGGTCAGTTTGCTAATATCTTGGGCTCATTAGATGGCAGCCAGTACAGCGCGAAGAATCAGGTAGTGGTGATCAACAAAGGTTCACAGGATAACCTTCGCCAAGGTTCTATGTTTACCCTCAGTGAAAGCGGTGCTGTGGTGTTTGGTAAGCAGGGTGAATACAGCTATAAAGAGTCTGCGGCGAGTAATAAAGTGCAGCTACCAAGTACCTCGCTCGGTAGCTTGATGGTCATTCGTCCTTATGAGTATTTTAGCCTCGCGTTGATCACTCAAAGTTCAAAGCCAGTAAGTAATGACATTGTGGCGGTATCGCCTTTGGACCTTGCAGTGACAGAAGAGGGAAGCGAGTGAATGAAGAGCAACTGATCGCTTGGTTAACGTTAAGTTTTGTTCCACAATTGGGTGGCAAGCGCCTTGCTCGTTTGCTGAGTATTGATTCTCCTTCTAATATTGTTGGTTATTCAAGTCAGCAGCTGCAAGCGATTGGCTTGTCTGCCAAGCAAATTGCCTATCTAAGAGAGCAAGCCCCAAGAGAAGTGGAGGCTTGCTTATCATGGCAAGCAAAACAGCCTAACCATCACATTATTACCCCGAATTGCTCACATTATCCCAAACTGCTGAACGAGATCGCCTCTGCGCCAAGTGTGCTTTTCGTTAAAGGTCACGTTGAAAAACTGATCGAGCCTCAAATCGCGATGGTCGGCAGTCGTAATGCCAGTATTGAAGGGTTACAGACAGCGAAGTCCTTCGCCAAAGAGTTTGTCCAAAATGGCTTGATCGTCACCAGTGGCTTAGCGTTGGGCATTGACGGCTATGCTCATGATGGTGCTTTGGATAAAGGAGGAGAGACTTTCGCGGTGCTGGGCTCTGGCTTAGATTCAATTTACCCTGCGCGGCACAGAAATTTAGCCGATAGGATCTGTGAAAATGGGGCGCTGATTTCAGAGTTTCGTCCAAGAGCAAAACCAAGACCTGAACATTTCCCTCGCCGTAACCGTATTATAAGTGGGTTGTCGCTCGGAACTTTGGTGGTTGAGGCAGCTGAAAAGAGTGGTTCTTTGATTACGGCTCGCTATGCCATGGAGCAAGGCCGAGAGGTGTTTGCGCTGCCCGGTTCAATTCATAGCCCAACTAGTCGCGGAGGTAATAGCTTAATTAAAGCTGGAGCATGTTTAGTACAAAATGCTCAAGATGTTCTGATTGAAATAAAGAGTCTGTTAGACTGGTCTATAGATCAGCAGCCCAGTTTGTTCGAGCCTACGCCGAATGAGGGTGAAAATGAGCAATTGCCATTTCCACAGCTGTTAGCTAACGTAGGATTAGAGGCGACACCCGTTGATATTTTGGCACAGAGAACCCATATACCTGTGCATGAGGTCATGATGCAGCTTTTAGAGCTTGAGCTCTCAGGGCATGTTGTTGCAGTTTCCGGTGGCTATATTCGAAAGGGGAGAGGCTAAGCTATGATGATGGACATACTGATGTACTTGTTTGAAACCTACATCCATAGCGATTCTGAATTGCAGGTGGATCAAGATGAGCTGGAAGATGAGCTTCTTCGAGCAGGGTTTCACCAAGATGATATTTATAAGGCTCTCCATTGGTTAGAAGACCTTGCTGCACTGCAAGATACCGATAACCAAGCGGCGATTACTATGTGCTCTAATACCTCGATGCGTGTTTACACAAGTAAAGAGATATCACGTATTAATATGGAGTGTCGTGGTTTCTTGTTGTTCCTTGAGCAGATCAACGTCCTCACGACAGAGATTCGTGAAATGGTGATTGATCGTGTGATGGGGCTTGAGACCAACGAATTTGAATTGGATGATCTGAAATGGATTATCTTAATGGTGCTATTCAATGTACCGGGTAATGAAAGTGCTTACACGCAAATGGAAGAGCTGTTGTACACCAAAGAGCAAGGTATCTTGCATTAACACAGGCTTGTCATGAGTAGTAAGATTGATAATCAGCTTTTTTCAGCACATGAACATGCATTAGAGCATGAACCATGTCCACAGTGTGGTGGAGAGATTCAGCTTCGCCACGGTAAGCACGGTCCATTTTTAGGCTGTAAACAGTATCCGAGCTGTGATTACATTAAGCCGTTGCATCAAAACGATGGCCACGTGGTGAAAGAGTTGGGTGTACCGTGTCCTAAATGCCAAAACGAATTGGTACTAAGACAAGGTCGCTTTGGCATGTTTATTGGTTGTAGCAGCTATCCAGAGTGTAATCACATCGAATCTTTGGATCAACCGAAAGAACAACCTGAAGAACAGCCACTTGTTGCCTGCCCTGAGTGTGATCGAGGTCACTTGGTTGAGCGTAAATCTCGCTATGGCAAAACCTTCTATGCGTGTGATAACTACCCTAAGTGTAAGTTTGCCGTTAATCAGCCACCAGTTATAGGTCGCTGTGAAGAGTGCCAGTTCCCACTGTTACTGGAGAAGAAAACGGCCAGTGGTACCAAGAAGCAATGCGCAGATCGCAAGTGTCACCACATTCAATCTCAATAACTCGATATTATAGACACAAAAAAACGGCGCTCACTGAGCGCCGTTTTTGTGTCCAATAAACTTTTTATATCAATAAGCCAATGTAGGCTTACTTCATCTGCTCAGCAAACTCATGCACAGCAGGGTAGGCTTGTTTATCAAGAATCTCAGCCAATGAGCACAACGCTCTTTGTAATTCTGCGTTGTAATCAGCGCTCACGTTAATGTGGCCCATCTTACGACCTGCACGCTTTTCTTTGCCATACCAATGAACATGACAACCACCTTGAGCAAGAATTGCTTCAGGTAGGGTATCTTCACCAAGGATGTTGATCATTGCGGTTGGACGAATCAGCTTAGTGCTGCCTAATGGCATGCCACATACGGCACGTAGATGGTTCTCAAACTGACAAGTTTCAGCGCCTTGTTGTGTCCAGTGGCCCGAGTTATGAACACGTGGTGCAATCTCATTCACCAGCAGTGAACCTTGAACATCAAAGAACTCTAGCGCGAGTACGCCAACGTAATCTAAACGCTCTGCAACTGCGGTGAACATGGTTTTCGCTTGTTCTTGCAGTTCAATGTCGTCAATGGCTGTTGATAAGCTCAACACGCCATCGGTGTGAACATTTTCAGCCAGTGGGTACACTTGAACCTCTCCATTAGTTCCACGAGCACCAACCAGTGATACTTCACGGTCGAACGGAACAAACTCTTCTGCCACGATTGCTTGATTGTCGGTTGCAGCAATGCACTCGGCCATTTCTGTCCAAGTTGCTTCAACGTTGTCTAAGGTCTTTAAACGCCATTGGCCTTTGCCATCGTAGCCACCAAGTGTGCTCTTCAACACCATAGGTAGGCCAACATGAGCAATTGCTGCGTCAAAGTCTTCACGAGCATTAATCACATAGTACTTAGCGTTTTTTACGTTCGCTTCGTCTAACAGCGCTTTTTCAAGGCGACGGTCACCGCCAGCTTTGATTGCTTGTGTGGTCGGTAAGAACTTACCGCTGCGCTCACATATTTCAAGCACATCATGAGGGATGTGTTCGAACTCAGCAGTAATGACGTCCGCGCGCTCAATCGCATTTTCTAAGCCGTTGCCTAGAATCGCTTGCGTTAATGGATGAACAATATTTTTGCTGCCAACATCAAAAGCAGAAATTTCAATATTCAGCGGTGCCCCAGCGAGGGACATCATGCGAGCAAGTTGGCCCGCGCCTAACACAAGAACATGCATGGGAATTAGTCCTCTGCAGGGTTTGGATTAGCAAGTACCGTTTCTGTTTGCTCAGAGCGGAACGCTTCTACTTTCGCCATTACTTCTTCATTGTGTGTACCAATGATTTGAGCAGCTAGGATGCCAGCGTTCGCTGCTCCCGCTTCACCGATAGCTAGAGTACCTACCGCGATGCCTTTTGGCATTTGCACGATAGAAAGCAGAGAGTCCATACCTTTCAGCGCTTTAGACTGAACCGGAACACCAAGAACAGGCACGCTTGTGAAAGCAGCCGCCATGCCTGGTAGGTGTGCAGCACCGCCAGCACCAGCAATAATGACTTTAATACCGCGCTCTTTCGCACTGGTTGCGTAGTCTGCAAGCAACTGAGGTGTGCGGTGAGCAGAAACCACTTTTGTTTCGTACGCCACGCCAAACTGATCCAACATTTCTGCAGCTAGCTTCATTGTTGGCCAATCAGATTTAGAACCCATGATAATACCGACAGTCATCTCAAACTCCTTCAGGTACGATTTAATTAGTGATTAGATATTTTGCGCGCATTATACGGGTAAAATTACTTAAGGAAAACGTTTGCGTCAGTCTAAGTTGTTAATTGATACATTTTATAAACAAATAGCTTTAGTCACAGTGAATGATAATTTGTACACTTAGCGAGTTCGATAACTGACTTAATGAGGCAACCCGTGGATAACTTTCAACATACATTGCAGGCATTACAACAAGGTGAAGTCATTGCTTACCCGACCGAAGGCGTTTTTGGGGTTGGTTGTGATCCTGATAATCCACATGCCATCAAGAAATTACTCGAGTTAAAACAGCGTCCAGTTGAAAAGGGCTTGATCTTGATTGCTGCAAGTTACGAGCAGCTGCTTCCTTATATTGATGAAAGCCAGTTGACGGAAGAACAGTTGGTAACAGTGAAAGCGACATGGCCAGGTCCGGTCACTTGGATTATGCCAACCAGCAGCAAAGTTACTGACTGGGTCAGCGGCCAGTTTGATTCCATCGCGGTACGAGTGACGGATCACCCTTTGGTTCAACGAATGTGTAATGAGTTCGGCAAGCCGTTAACCTCTACCAGTGCCAACCTGACTGGCGAGCCGCCTTGTATGACGACTGAAGAAGTTCAACAGCAACTGGGTCAACACTTAGTCGCGATTCTAGAAGGCCAAACGGGTGGCCGTGAGAAGCCAAGCGAAATTAGAGATGCAAAAACGTCGAAAATATTAAGACAGGGTTAAACCCTGCAAAGGAAGTAAGATGTCAGCAATTGATAAAGAAGCAGTAAAGCAGTTTTTACTGAGCCTACAAGATTCGATTTGCCAGCAGCTTGAGCAAGCTGATGGTGTAGCGTTGTTTGAAGAAGATGCATGGGAGCGAGAACCTGGCGATCGTCTAGGTGGCGGTGGTCGTACTCGCGTGATGACCAATGGTGCTTTATTTGAACAGGGTGGAGTTAACTTCTCTCACGTCGCTGGTAAAGCAATGCCTGCCTCTGCAACCGCTCACCGTCCTGAGTTAGCCGGACGTAAGTTTGAGGCGATGGGGGTTTCATTAGTTATCCACCCTAAAAACCCATATATCCCAACCTCACACGCGAACGTTCGATTCTTCATTGCGGAAAAAGAAGGGGAAGACCCGATTTGGTGGTTTGGTGGTGGTTTTGACTTAACGCCATTTTATCCTGTCGATGAAGATTGCCAATCTTGGCATCAAACTGCTAAAGATCTTTGTGCGCCGTTTGGTGATGATGTTTATCAAGAACACAAAGAGTGGTGTGATAAGTACTTCTATCTTCCTCACCGAGACGAAACACGTGGTGTTGGTGGTCTGTTCTTTGATGACTTAAATGAGTGGGGTTTCGATAAGAGCTTTGCTTATATGCAGGCTGTCGGTGAAGGTTTTGCTGCGGCGTACTTACCTATTGTCGAGCGTCGCAAAGATACACCTTATGGCGAACGTGAGCGTGACTTCCAACTATACCGTCGTGGCCGCTATGTTGAATTCAACCTAGTTTACGACCGTGGTACCTTATTTGGCCTGCAAAGCGGTGGGCGCACAGAGTCTATATTGATGTCGATGCCGCCGTTGGCTCGTTGGGAATATCGCTATGAACCGCAAGCGGGCTCACCAGAAGCTCTGCTTTATAGTGACTACCTCAAACCTCGAGTTTGGTAGTTCTTCCTTCCTTATAGGGATAGTGATAGGGTCATCTATATAGATGACCCTTTTTATTATTTCTGTTAGGTAAGGATATGACACAGCAAGTAGATCGTTATGCCGTTTTCGGTAATCCTATTGGGCAAAGCAAATCGCCATTCATTCACACATTATTTGCTCGCCAAACCAGCCAACAACTTACCTATACAGCATTACAGCCAGAGCACGGTCAATTTATCACTGCTGCCAAAACCTTTTTCAGCGAAGGTGGTCGAGGGTGCAATGTCACAGCGCCTTTTAAAGAAGATGCCTATCAGTTAGCCAATCGCCTAACTGAGAGAGCTGAACTAGCTGGTGCCGTAAATACCCTTAAGAAGTTAGATGATGGAGAGATCATTGGTGATAACACCGATGGTGAGGGCTTAGTTCAAGACCTGCTTCAACATCAAGTCACGCTAAAAGGAGCACGTGTTCTTCTTCTTGGCGCTGGTGGTGCTGCGAGAGGAGTGATTCAACCTCTTCTCGACCAAAAGCCACAACAGCTGGTGGTCGCTAATCGAACCAGCTCCAAGGCTGAACTTCTGGCTGAGATGTTTTCGTCGCATGGCAACATCAAGGGGATGGGGCTAAGTGATGTTAATGAAGGCTTTGATGTCATTATTAACTCTACCTCATCTGGTCTAAGCGGGCAGCTTCCTGAAGTGTCTGAGGTGATTTTCAATTCTACTAGCGCCGTTTATGACATGGTTTATGGATCTGGAACGACGGTATTCAATCAATGGGCATTAGATAATGGTGTTCATGCTGCTTATGATGGTTTGGGTATGCTAGTGGGGCAGGCAGCAGAAAGCTTTATGCTTTGGCGTGGTCTTCGTCCGGGAACAAAACAGATTTTAAGAGAATTACGTAAAAATCTAGAGATGTAATGGGGTGTTTATAAAAAATGAATCAATCAATTCTATTTCCTGATATCCAAGATTGGGATGAAGAGAGCCGAACAATCACGTTCCCAGCACAACAGTCGGGCGCATTGATTGAATGTGTCATGTCTATTGAGGAATTATCACGATTGGCAGGTAAAGATATAGAAGAAGGCGATCAAGCTTTAGTTATCTTTTCAGAGTTACGTTTCGATATTGAAGAGCTAGCGGAAGAGTTAATAGAAGAAGAGGAGTATGACTCCTCTAATCGGATTCAGATCAAAGCGCTTTAGACTGAAATTACAGAGTCTAGATAGTCATTTTTATTCTGAACGTAGTTGTCTGCAGACTTCTGTAGAAAGGCACGCTCTTTATCATTTAATGGGCGAGCTTGTTTTACTGGGCTTCCTACATAGAGGTAACCGCTTTCAAGTACCTTGTTTGGTGGCACTAAGCTACCAGCACCAATCATCACTTCTTTTTGGATAATCACGCCATCCAACACGATCGCTCCCATACCAACAAGTACACGATCCTCAATAGTGCAGCCATGCAGCATTACTTTATGCCCGATAGTGACATCATTACCTATTAAGAGAGGATAACCGTCAGGGTTTTCAGCATTCTTATGGGTGACGTGCAAGACACTACCATCTTGGATATTCGTTCTCTCTCCAATATGAATGTGGTTCACATCCCCTCGAGCTGCAACCAAAGGCCACACGCTAGAGTCGTTACCGATTTTGATATCACCAACCAGTACTGAACTGGTATCTATATAGACACCTTGCCCAATCTGAGGGGATATTCCTTTATAACTGCGTATTGAACTCATAAATCCTCCTTTATATAGGCACCTTAAGCCCTTAATTAAGAGGAATACTAGTGAAAATGGGGTGTTTTGAACAAAAAACGCTCGAACAATCAAAAAAGTAAGAAAAACTTCAAAAAGGGCTTGCCAGTGT
>NZ_JBFRSX010000051.1:0-48682 GCF_041473835.1 Vibrio sp. 10N.222.55.A1
AGAATGTGTTCCCTCTTCGATTTGAATGACAAACATTCTGTAGCTGTTTACAAAGCCATAGGCATTGCCTGTGGCTTTGTCGTATCTGGGACTAAAAAAACTGGTGCAGCAGGCTTACACAAATTAATCTATTGATAGTTTCTTATGCTCTAAACACGTTTAGGGGCACTTTCGAGTTAGAAAGTGCCACGGTAATCACAATGTTCTACCCGTCAGCTGTTATTACGTAAACAGCAAAATGAGAATAACGTTTACTGTCGAAAAGCCGCTTAGTAAAGCTTCCTGACCTGCTGGTCTATCTGTCAATTTTACCGTGAAATCCTACACCAAAACCCACCTTAAACTACTGTTTTATAAAGGTTAATTTCAGTTGCAGTTGTCGTTTTTTTTCGAAAAAGTATTCCGAACTAAAGGGGCTCAATATCTGCCACTATTGATCGCTGGTAGCGCGTAATTGAGCTACTTTTTGTGGTTATGGTCGTGTCTGTGCTTTAGCTAAGGCTACCCCTTTGTGCTCCATGCGTAAATCAATGTTTTATAGGGGCTTTATGGGAAAAGCAAGTTCATTTCGCAGGTTGCGATTCGCACACTGCGAAATGAGCGTCTAACTCGAAAATGGGCAAATTAACGGATTAGTAAGCTTTAATGAACAAACTGACGGAACACAAATAAGCCTCGCATTAGCGAGGCTTGAAGGTGTTCATTTGTAGTATTGGTGACGTCTTTTCGAGTTATGCTTCCAACACTTAGCAACGTCATATACGTGTGCAGGGTAATCATCCCACGGGTTAGCCAGTGATTTTCCTCTAGCTGCTCGCAGTTTGATGGGGTATTCACGACACTCAACTTTGTGGAGGAAATAGTAGCTCTTCTCCTGCTTGGTTGAAAAATGCTTGTGAGTTCCACTGCGTACGCTAGGGTACACATCCCATAGATAATCCCCTTGCGCTTTGACATAACTTCGGTACTGTCGCTTTAGTTTTTTCATTTACCCTCCAGGTTTACATTACCTAGAAGGGGTCCTCTGCAAAGTAGTTCATTCGTCCACCATGGTTTGCTCTTTACCCAAGTCTAGCAAATTCTGGTTAGGGCCTAAAATTATTGCCAATAGCTTATCAAGCAAACCATTAGTCTTAAAACACTTCGGGGCAGAAGTGTTTTAGAGTAATCGCACTAAGGCGCTCTTGTCCCAAAGCATGGCGGCATAACACGTCTCTGGACAGAACCTTGTTAGACCTGATGCTCTAAAAGGGTTCTGTCATATTAGGAAAAGTATGTTGATTCCTTGATCGTTTGTTATGCATAGAATCACGTTATTCAGGTAAACGGAATTGTTTCTGCTCTGGATGATGAACAACTAGATTGGCAACCTTATTTAGGTAGTCTATCGCTATATCAGCAATGAACTTATGGGCCTCAGCAAGATCCATTGATGGAGTTTTGTTTGATGCTATGGTTTTCTTGAAACCATGCCGTGACTGAATGCCTGAAAACTGATAGTTGTTTGCGGTGTTTTTAAAGGCCTTGAGTTGCTTATTATCTATATTAATGTCAATTCCTGTTATTTTAGAAAATGCCTCTAACGTTTCATACATTTTGTAGTAATTAACCCAGTCATGATATAGGTCAAAATACTTTAATAGTAGATAAACGTCTTCTCTTTCCGTAGCAAGATTTAGCATGAAAAGTCGTATATTTTTACTTTTAGCGGCTTGAAACTCATTAAAAACCATATCGTTAGTCAACGAGCCAGGATGCCCGAGAACCGCCATATGTATTTGCTTTTCAGGTTTGAGAACCGATACTCCATTGTGAAGTAGTTCATCCAATTTTAGTCGCTGATGGTTAGAGTCAAGGATTAAGCATATACCATTAAATATGGAAGTTAACTCGTACCCGACTTGCCAAACCGTTTCCGGGGACTCTTCCTCATCAAAATAAATTGACGACAATCTAAAATCATCATTCATACAATCATGCCAATGATCGACACCACCAGAAACATCAAAATATACACTTGTTCTTTGCTCAGAGAAGGAACGGATTAACCTTAAGTCCCCACTAAGTAAGAATTCCCACTTACATGAATCTTCCATTTTTTCTCCTATGCATATCGGCAAGCAAAAATGCCACGCGTTTGGGGGTCACTTGTTAGGCGCCTTGTTGATTTTTTACCAATAGGTCGGGTGTAAATTTGTTGTAACGATTTTATCCCCTAGCTTCTCCAAATTGCATTTCTGACATAAAAGCTGAAGGTTACTCACATCGTTAACACCCCCTAAGTTTAAAGGAACCATATGATCTATAGATAACTTTCCTGCAGTGTGATACATAGAACTGAGATCTGTTTTGCAAATGGCACATAAGCCTTTTTCTCGACAAAATAGAGCACGTTCTAACCACTTTGGCCAATAAGTATTTCTTTTTAGTACACCATCTTTTTTTAAGAGTTCCGGTTCATCGATTAACATCAACCCCTTTATTTCGTGGGCGATTTTCTTATTGAACTCTATTAAAAAGCAGCGATCTGAAAACAAAAGATTAAAAACTTCAATTTTGATCATTGGTGTTAAGTTGTCACGAGCAAAATCAAGTAAATACTCTGTATGATATTCGAATAAGTCGGTTTCTTCCGCCACCCATTGTGTACCTGTACTCATGTAGTACTCTTCAGGAGACATGACTTTTAAATCATACTCATTACACCACTGTATTATCTCTTCACTGGAGTACTCATCTCCACCTGCATCCATCAAGTAAAAATAGAAATACTCATTTATGTTGTGTTCTATGTAGTCATGTAACAAGCTATTTTTCACTGGTTTCAGTGCTTGATTATCAAAGTCTGAGGCAACTTCTAATGGTGAATCACCATAGTTTTCAAACACAACAGTCCTAATTGAGTCTGCCAATTTATAGCTAGCACAAAACTTAAAATCATGATGTTTAGGAAACAAATTTCAACTCCAATCTTATTTATTACCACTTAAAATCTAACGCCAAATTAAGGTATGCACAACGCCACCACCTAACCTAGAGCATTGTGCCATAAACACTAAACTTCCATAAAGAGAGGGCGCCAAGCGTCGCGAATCCGTTTTAAAGCGTTTGTATGGCTTATATTTCATCAAAGGTTACAGAGTGCTTCTCGCCACTTAAAACACCTTGATATATAGAACATTCAATCTGGTTGTTTTTCAGGCTATCAACTATAACAATTTTCGTTTTTTCTGAAATTCTAGGACCAAGGTAAATGGCTTTGATAGCTTCTTTTGGGATATCAACTAGATAAATTTTATTACTAAACTGATCTAGAGCTGGTCTATTTTTGTCGTTTTTTATTGGATGAAGTCCAAGGAAATTTATTGTTAACCTAAATTCTTGCTCATAGCTCCACGATAGATCCTTTGTACCTATGACTTGCTTGTACGCATCAAATGAATCTAGCTTTATACATGGCTTATTCTCCGTATATTCCATACATATAGGGTCAGTCGCTTTACCAGTTTGATCTTTTTTATGAAAAAACTCATGTTTAGAGTCAAAAGCAATCACATAACCACAATAGGAGTCAGAATAATGTGACCACATCAAGAGAGAACTGTTTGTCTTAGAAAGTGACAATACACCAAGAGTTTTATCTAACATATTAGTGATCTCTTGTGTCATCAACGAATCTTGAATCGCTTTGTCCCAAAGCTCTTTGAGAGTAACGATTGCATTCTCGTAATCGCTTTTATTCTCAGCCTGCTCGGTAGGGCTAAGTTGATTCCAAAGCGCATCCAACTCATCATGAGAGCTTTGCATCTGACTTTTAAAGGCATCTTTGTTGTCTACTGAATGATAAGTCTCATAAAAGTCATTCAAGGAGCTAAGTTGCGTAAATCTAATTTTCAGGTCACGAATGACATCAAGTCGCTCGACTGGTAAATACTTGAAGAGTTTCAACCTTCCTCCTATGAGCCTAACGCCCGCTTAAGTTGTGAGCAGCGCAATACGATTTTCCGCACACCACCTAAATCACTAAAATTACCGCAAACCACAAATGCCACGTGTTGCAAATCCGTCTTGAAGCGTTTGTTGTTATGTTTCTAGCTGCTTGAACGCATGTTGCACAAGTTTTTTACCAACATAAAACCTATGCCCCGTCTCTGTCGTAACAATAACACGGCCAATATGTCGACTATCATAGTTTGGCTGTGACAACTCAAATTGCTCTAACGTAATAGTAAATCTGAACTTTTCACCGGGCTCTAAAGGTCGCCGAACGAATGCCTGACCACTACTGCCATCAACAAGCATATTAGCTAATACTTTTTCTTTGCCTCGGTAGTACTCTATCTGAATGTGACCTATAAAAACTTTAACTATTGAATGGTTTACAATATCCAAAGCGACTGCTTTAACTGTCGGTTCATAAGTTGAACAAACTAATATATTTCTCAATGCTAGCTTAACCGTTGGCTTTCCAAGTCTATCATTTATAAAATTAAGCCCTGCAAAAGTTATTAAAAGAGTGACAGTACTCAGGACGGATTCATAGTGAACAGAATCCGACACACTGTTCATTTCGAAGCACCAGTAAGCTGAAATCACGATAGCAATTACGTTAGAAATAAATGCAATAACATACCTAATATTAATAACTTAGACCCCTTTAATAAACATTAGTCGTAAGTGAAACATAACGCTTTCTATGCGGCTTTTAGCCGCCTTTCATATTCTTATCATGTAACTTTTCTAATACCACATCAACGTGAATCAATAGGTTAATGAAAGTTAACAGAGACTAGATTGTATGATGTCTTATGTTTTCAGAAAAATGCTGTTGCCCAAACTCCTTCGGATAACTTTTGATAGGGGAAATTACTAGGTTCGAAGTGAGCAAGATCTTTTGCTCTGAATTGTTTGGGGGCAAAGACGTGTTTGCCGAGATCGGCGTCAGCATGTCCGCCTCTCCTGACCTGATTACTCGAAACAAATCAGATTTGATTGCCCGCCGAAAACAATGGTGCAAAGCCGAGTATGATTGAATGACGATGCAACCTACGGAAACAACACTACGTCGACGTGACAATCTAGCTTGGGGGATTCCTTGAGCGTGAGTTTTAACTATGATTCAACGCTTTTGAGTCATGAGCACGTATTAACACCAAATAATCCTTTCTTTCGGAGGAGTTCTCTCGTCTTTGGTAGCTTTGCTATTTTGGACGTAAGCCAACCATGCCCACCCAGGGCTTTATCTAACTCAGTGCGGGATTTCTTGTTACTTGAGGAAAGCAGCAACTCACGAATCACGTCCACGAGCTCATTGTCTCGCTGAGACCAATCCACTCTATCAACATGCTGCGTCTTACTTGCAGTTGGAAGCACAGTTTCAAGCCACGCATACTCGTGGTTATACAACCAGTAATAAGCTGCTTCTTGGGCTCTCTTTATCTCTTGTCGGCTCACAGTAGGGTTCAAGTTAATAAACCGTACTATCTGACAACCGTACCTGCGTCTCAAAGACTCAGCTTTGCATTGCTTACGCCGCTCAACAAGACCAGTTGTCGTCGAGATAATCTGCTCGACACTGCCAGAAGAGATATGATGCTTTTTTGCTATTACGTCTCTATGAAAGCCTTTTAGCGCCAGTTGTATTACCGATGTCTTGATACCTTCCGTGATTTTCCTGGGCTTCAGATTGACCGGAATATTATTCCTCAAGGCAACACTTTTAACATAACAACGACTCTTACCAACCTCGCGACTTACAGCTGCCATTGATAGCCCCAACTTCAATAAATCACAACATAGTTTTTCTCTGTTTATGGCAGTTCGAGTGCTTAAACTCTCGTCTTTCACTCCTGTAAAGGGTCGACAACGAGACAGGAAAAACTCAAAAAGTAAGTGCTTAAACGGATGCTGAGGGTACTGACCAGAGAGAAATGTCGATACAAAGCTGAAATCTAATCTTGATCTGACAGACAAATGTGTTGGTGAGAGAAATAAACCTTCGGATAACTCATACAGCCCCTCTAAAATGATCTTCCTTCTCACTCGGCCACTTGCCGTCAAAAAGCCACTCAAGCCTAGCTGGTTTTGGTAATCCGTACTTAATACAGCACGGCTCTCATCTTGACTCAGAGCCTGTAAGACTAGCACTCGTTGAGCAGCAAAATACGAGAATTCGGTTGCCACACCAGTACAATGTATAGGTATCGTTTCAGAGCTGGGTAGAAAATGACTACACACATGACAGCGACCGGGCAACTCCTGATGAACTAGCCAAGTTCGATGTGCTGAACATGCCTCTACACCTGGAATCTGATGATTCAAGTGCCAATAAGCAACGCCATACTCATGCAAATCATTTTTTGCGCACACAGGGCAGTACTTAACAGATAAGGGCTCTTTTTCCCGAAAGGTTGAAAGCTGGCTCGCTCTTATAACCTCATTTGTACTCGCAGCGGCATCTTCAATAACATTTCTGTAATTTGGCAGGTAATTGGAAAACAGTGGACGCAGTGTTTGACACGATAATAGAGCCTTTGACGATTCACCCGTTGACTGAGCTAGAGAGCCCAAGTTTGATGTTAGATAAGGATGAATAGCTGCTCTACTATCGCCAGCAAGCGATTCTAAAGCTTGCTCTATAGAGTATTCACTAACTGATAAGAAACGGCATATACGGCTATATAAGGACTCATCAGGTAGTGCTTTGGGCAACTGCATGATGAGTCTCCTATATTGATAGTGTCTATACCCTAACTATAGGATAATTCTGAAAGAGGGTCGTCCATAACAATATTACGAGATCTTAAATAACACATAGGGTCTTCTAAACCCGCAGCTTGTTGAAATAAATCAGGGTCTTTAATTCTATCTAGTAGGTCTACCGCCCCCACTAATTCAATAAGCCTAGAAGCAAATTCAGGGTGCTGAGGTTTAGTGATATCACCTGTTTTATCGACTGTTTTAGCAGTTTGTACATCCTTGCGCTGAGAGTTACGTTGCTTGCCTTTGGGTAACGGAATAAGAGCTGATTTTAAGCTATCCACTTCTTCCGTTTGCCTCGATAGACCACAAGCAACCGCATTACCGGCGGATAATGTTGCTGGTGTAATACGTTCATCATCCGTGCCAATAACCAAACGTTGAGCCTCTCTATAGGTTCGGCTTGCCATATCTATATTACCAACGGATAAGAAGTGAAGGACATCATTTAGCTCTTCTGTAAGCTTCGTGTAAACGTTGGTCCATTGGTATTGCCAAAGTTGGCCTATAAACGCTTTCCATGAAATGCTATTTCTTGTCAAAACATACATAGTATGGTGATAACCGCTTTCAGCACGGCGAGCAGCTTTGAGCTCTTTAATTAGAGACTTGTCAAATGGGGGGTTTGCGACAAAGAAAAGTGGAACACCTAACTTGTTCATTAGTCGATGTAAGAATTTTAATAGATTGTTCTCTCCACCTGTTCTTTTAAACTTTAGATTTTGCATTTCATCAATCACTAACATACCGAGAAAGCTCGACTTAATTGACCGTTCTAACTGCCTAATTAGTTCACCAATTGTTCCTGCTGGCTTCGTTCTTTTTCTATCTAAAGTTAAGTCTAATGTTGCAAGTATCTCTTCACAAAGATCTCTAACACTGGAATTGCTGGGACAGTCCACTTTTATCCAGACAACTTGTTTTCTTAGCTCAAGTGGTTGGCCTTTATAAGACTCGTGCACAATTACAGTCGGAAAATATCCTAGAACTTGCTCAACCATCGAGGTTTTACCAACACCACTTTCACCGATTAGAGTCAGTCCATCCCCTTTAGGTTGAAAGTACCCTGTTCTCGGTTCAATATCTGGTCTTTCATCAACCAAATAATGCAAATACTGAGCAGTTGTAGGGCTCAGTGGATTCTTGGCTGAGTAACCCTTTTTGATGGCTCTTTCAACAGCGCGGAAACATGCTTCATAGTCGGTCAGTGGCTGTCTAATCTCTTCAATGCGATTTAGGTATTCATCACGAACTAATGGATCGGGATGATCAGCGATTTCTTCTGAGTAATCTGGATAGTTACTAAACTCTTCCATAACGCTGACCCATGCTTTTTTAGCTGGAAGGGCCTCAATTATTGGATTACCGCGATGCTCAGGAAGAATTGCATCTTGATACACTGCAGGTTCAATTCTCATGACTCACCTCTACTCACTCTTCTCTTGGGACCTTTTGGTAATGGAATTACTTTATCGCTGACGGGCGCAGTATCAGCAGTATCATTACCACCTGAAGCTAGTGACTCTGGTCTAATCATATTTGTTGTCGTTTCTAACTCATCATTTCGTCGCTGACGGATGTTTTTCGTTCTATCCTTTAAAGAAAGTTTACCCGCTTCTTTATTTCTGTGTTTAGCTTGTCGAGTAACGTCCTGTTGATGCTTATGATCATCAATCGAAGTTACTGAAATTGGTGTTAGCTCTTTTTTGGAGTCGAGCCAATCTTGAATAAAGTTAGACTCAAATATCGATTTATCACTGAACATCCTGCTGCGAGGTAGAAGATCACATCTAACAAAACCTTTATTTTTGTCCAAACGGACATAGATGTAATTGGTTGTATTCTCGTCGATTCTCGCTTCAAGCCTCCAACGACCTGAAGACCTAGCGACAGAGGCAAGGCTTAGCTCTTCGACCTCTGCACATGAGTAGTACAAACCATTAAAATATATACCACTTCGAGTCATACTTACCTCTGCTGAAGGTAACAACCTAGCGATAACTTCATCACTTCTAGCAAACTGAAGGTCGTGTCTATGTCTTGCAAGGTGTATTTTCCAATAGTTCAGAGGAGTGGGGGACAGATCATGCTCAATGAGTAAAGGGCTGGCAAAAGCCAAGTCATCGAAAATTGAACGGTTATGCTCTAGGACAGTTTTAATTATTTCGGCAGTTACTTCTTTCAGGGTATAGAGCGCAACTTTTCTTGGGTCTTCATTACCTCTAACAACTGACCCACCTCTTGTTGATCCTAGCAGATCATGAAGTAGTTCTTTATTAAGAATATCAAAACGTTTCTCCACAACTCCTTTGCAATCAGGCCTATATGGTGGGGTAAATGATAATTTCGTCATTGGAGTCAGCGCTTTTCTTGGCTGCACTCCAATCATTTCACCATTGTCGCAAACCAACTCTTTAGGGATGTGGGCACAAGGCCACTCTGAGTCTTCTATGTCGATACCAAAGCTCTTACAGTAATCAGATTTAGGTAAGAAAGCATTGGTTAATGCCTGTCGAGCTGCACGCCATGATGCATGATATAGAGATACATGCATACCAACTATCATTCGGCTTGCTCTGTCCGCTACAATGTAAATCGTCGGTCGCCCTAAGACTTCTTCTGGCTTAAGCTCAGATACGATATGTACGTCAGCAACAGTCGCATCTATTTCAAAGTGAGTACCAGGCAAATAGCTTCGGTCTGTAATGCTGCCTAGGACTCCTCTTTTATTTCTGAGGTGGTCATTTTCTGACGTTCGTTGCTTAATTATCTGCTCTTTACTAAATAGCTTTGTACGCCAGTAGCTGAACTGTTTTTCTGTTGGCACCAAAGGAGGTCTACCCATAACCTCTGCTTGTCTGATTTCTTTTGAATAACTATCTTTAAGCAGATTTTTATAAGTTTTTGCCAACGTAAGGCCTGCTTCTTTAAGGTAGTACTTCTTTAAAGCTTTCTTGAATTTCTTCTTGTCATCATTGCACACAATATACTTAGCTGCTCTATCTGCAGCTATCGTTCTAGGTTGTTTCGGTGCACCTAATGGTTTCGTTGTTGGAGCTTTCTCCCTCCCAGAGCCGCCACTATTCGCAAATGCCGGTAACAGAGCCATCTTATCCTGACCATTTCTCCAATATAAAGTGAGCAATCTGGCTAAAGATTTGCGATCCACTTCCAACTTCCGCGCATGTTCGCTTAACTTAGGAAAGCGCTTCTTGGTCGCGTAGTCGAAAATAAAGCTCTGATCGAATATTACACCTTCGATTAAATCGTAATTTTTATCTCGACGAGCTATGTACTCTTCTGAAAGATTTTCTTCATCGACCATTAAATGAGCTGGCAATTTATATTGTGTTTTTTTTGCTTCATGACTAGAAATGGACTCAAGGAAACCCTCCAAGGAAACTGCTACAGGTCTTACTACTGTAGAAGAATCCTCTAGTGAGAATAAAATGACAGACTCAACATCATGCAATAAATCCAACAATCGATAGAGGCCGTCTTCAAGCAAGTTCGAATTAATCACTTTCCAAACACTGTTTTTAGGAAGCTCCATATAGGATGTCTCCCTGTTGTTCAGTCACATACGTTATGTCAATAAGCCCTGATTCAACAATGTTTTTCGAAAGATCTACTTCAATATATCGATCAGCGATTAGGAAACGAATTAGTACTAGAGCATTTTCATGCGTAGTAACATTCAATGAAATTAGTTGATTACAAAGATCTTCAATAAAGTACTGCCGAACGGTTAGCATAGAGAGCGCACAAATAACCTGCTCGGTCGAAAAGCTCACTGGGTTCTTACGGAACGGGGAGGTAGCCCATAGAAGGTTACTACTTTGCACTCTTGTTAATTCATTCCCAGTAAAATAACTAAATTTAACCCCAAGTAACTCCCAACAAACCCTCTCGATATCATTTTTTTCCAGTACACGTAAATCACCAGAATCCTCTTCTGATTTAGCAGAAACAGCGTGATATATAATACCTTGAGGGGAGTCAATCGTGAGCAACTGATCCGTTGTCATGATAATCGGTTCTTTTGTATGAGGATGGGTAGGATGTTGTACCCCAAGGGTTTTAGCTACTTTCTGCGTAAAATTTAGAGGGAAGAGGGGAAATTGCTCCCTGATATCAACAACACGGTTCGAAAACTCAGCAAGATAAAAGTGCTCACTTTCTATCGAAGACATCATATGGTGGTCTCTTTGAGACTTCCTACCATAAATCAGTGAGCGTGTACCTTTAGATTTTACATCCTGAATCCTAAGCCAAGGTTTGTAGTTAGCACCTTGACCCAGCCCATATTTGTTCCGCAAGTGCCGTTGATAGTCATCTAACGACTCGATTTTTCGACCACGTCCCATACTTAATCCAATAAAGCTTCACTGTACAAAGCATAGTAACACGCCTCACTATGGGCAAACTTTATTGTCTAAAAATGTCGTTGTGGGCAAACTTTATTGCTTATGGGCAAACTTTATTGTATCTACACACTTAAACCCACTGACCAGCAGTAAAGCCTGAACTCCAACACCATTGGAAGTTGTAACCACCAAGCCAGCCCGTTACGTCCATCACCTCACCAACGAAGAATAAGCCTTTGATGTTCTTACATTCCATGGTTTTTGAAGAGAGGTGATCGGTATCAACGCCACCAAGAGTAACTTCCGCCGTACGGTAACCTTCTGTGCCATTTGGTGCGATTTTCCAGTTTTCTAGATGCTCAACAATGCCATTAAGCTGCTTTTCGTTGAACTGCTTAAGCGGTTTGTCTTCCAGCTCTTTACGGTCAATCAACACTTCCACAAAACGCTTTGGTAATGCTTTCGCTAAGGTGTTTTTCAGGCTCTGATTTGGGTGCTTCTCGCGAGAGTTAGCCAGCAACTCAGCCACATCCACTTCTGGTACTAGATTAATCGAAACCGATTGACCCGCTTTCCAGAACGAAGAAATTTGCAGAACTGAAGGACCCGATAGGCCGCGGTGAGTAAACAGCAGTGCTTCTTTGAACAAGGTTCCGTCTTGCGCGGTGATCTCAGCAGGAATTGCGATACCAGAAAGCTCTGCGAAAGCTTCTTTATCTTCTTTATGCAGAGTGAATGGCACTAAGCCTGCGGTAGTTGGCATCACAGACAAACCAAACTGCTCGGCAATCTTATAACCAAATGGTGTTGCGCCCAGCTTAGGCATCGACAAACCGCCCGTCGCCACAACCAGTGAGTCACACTCAACTTCGTCGGTATTAAGGTGCATCTTAAAGCCAGCGTCTGTTTTTTCGATGGAGTGAACATCACAACGGTAGCGCTGTTCAACTTTCGCCTGCTTACACTCTTCAAGCAACATGCTCACGATGTCTTTTGCAGTGTGGTCATTCACACAGAACAATTGGCCGTGGTCTCGCTCTTCGAACTCAATACCGTACTTGCTCACCATCGAGATAAAATCCCAGTTGGTGTATTGAGATAAAGCTGACTTCACGAAGTGAGGGTTATTACATAGGAAGTTGTTGGCTGAAACATCATAGTTAGTGAAGTTACAACGGCCGCCACCTGAGATTAAGATTTTTCTGCCTGGTTTCTTTGCATGATCAACCACCAGCACTCGTCGGCCGCGTTTACCCGCTTCCGCAGCACACATTAAGCCCGCGGCGCCCGCACCAATTACGATTACATCAAACTTTTCACTCATTGGGGTTCTGCTTTCTTCACTTTTGCACCTCGAGTACGCCCTGTTCTCGAAATGCCATCAATAAAAAAGGATGTGCATAAACAGCACATCCTTACTAATTGCTCGCTATTCTAGCGGCAATTTTAAACTTTGCAATTGATGTTCAATTGTACAATTTGCAGACAGCAGCAAAACCACTACTTGGCTTAGCGAACCAACAACCGAAGCTTTACACCAAAACCTAAACTCTACTTCACACGTACTAAATAACTTAGACGATGAAAGAAGACAGCAACGTTACACCCAGCAGAGCGGAAGAAAGTATAAACAACTGTCTTACGCGATCACACTTCGACATAAACACTTCGTCGTGATGATGGTGGTACTCTTTGCTTTTGATGTAACTAAACAAGCGAACCTGCTTGGTCATATTGCCATGAGTTGTGAAGAATCCACCTCCGTCTACTTGTTGATAAAGTAGAGGATGTGCTTCTCGCATTATATAAATGAGTGTTCTTAGCGCAGTAAAATATCGCGCCCAGTTCACGCAAGTCACAACCATTAGTGCAAATAGAATAGTGTCGCCGCTGATCATCCTTTCCTCCCTACATCTTCATAAGAAAACTCAAAAGAAAAAGATAATCAGTGTCTTTCCCGTACTACCTAAACGGCAGGAGCTTCCATAATTGAAGATGAACCATCTTTTGCCAATTGCGCTAGGTCTTTATCAATAAAGAACAGTGCTTTACCGTCTTCACCAACAAGCTCTAGCTTATCCAATACACCTTTAAACAACTTCTCTTCTTCGTGTTGCTCTGCAACGTACCATTGCAGGAAGTTAAAGGTTGAGTAATCTTGTGTGCTGAAAGCAACGTGAGCCAGTTTGTTGATCTTTTGAGTAATCATTTGCTCATGTTCATAAGTTTCACGGAACACAGCACCAAGGCTATCAAATTCATGTTTTGGCGCTTCAATCGCACCTAGAATTGGCATTGCACCTGTTTCACTTACGTAAGTGAAAAGACGCTGCATATGTTCCATTTCTTCTACTGCATGAACACGCAGAAACTCTGCTGCACCTTCAAATCCTTTGTCTTCACACCAAGCACTCATTTGTAAGTATAGATTGGATGAGAAAAATTCTAGGTTAATTTGATCATTCAGTTGCTCAACCATAGTTTTTGACAGCATTTAAGACTCCTAATTACATCCTCAATTTTCTCTACTATATCACTATTTAATGAATATCTCGCAGGCCATTAGTTAACCAATATTTCGAGCTGTCATTACGCAAGACAGTGGATATGAGATCACTTCAGCAAAAAAAACCATCGCATAGTGCTAATCTTAAATCAGACAATGAATAAAGGAGGTAGCGATATGAGTTACAAACATATTTTGGTCGCGGTCGATTTATCAGAAGACAGCAAATTAATTGTGGATAAAGCGGTAGCATTGGCTAAGCCATTGGAAGCCAAAGTCTCTTTTATCCATATCGATATTAACTACGCAGAGCTGTATACCGGCCTGATTGATATCAACATGGCCGAAACCCAGCACAACGCGATGGAAGCGTCTCGTATTCAGCTGCAAAATTTTGCGGAGCACGCCCAATACCCGATCACCCATACCCTAGTAGGCAGTGGTGATTTGAGTCATGAGCTGTGTGACACCATCAACGAGTTCAATGTTGATCTCGTGGTTTGCGGTCACCATCAAGACTTTTGGAGCAAGCTGCTCTCTTCAACACGCCAACTGATCAACGCCTCTCCGGTTGATATGCTGGTCGTGCCTCTAAGAGATTCAGAAGACTAATGATTTAAGGTTAGGTAACATACAGCTCATATCTTATTAACGAAGTTTTACTATGAGCTATTTAGCTGGTGTTACCCTCCTATGGGCCTTCTCCTTTAGCCTGATCGGCGTTTACCTTGCGGGTCAGGTTGATTCTTGGTTCTCTGTTTTAATGCGTGTTGCCCTTGCTGGCGTCGTATTTCTTCCTTTCCTAAAGTTTCGCGGCGTATCGCGTAAGCTGATCGCTAAATTGATGGCAATTGGTGGTATCCAGCTTGGCCTGATGTACTGCTTCTACTATCAGTCTTTCTTACTGCTATCCGTTCCTGAAGTCCTTTTGTTTACTGTCTTTACCCCAATTTACGTCACGCTTATTTATGACTTTCTCAAAGGGCAATTCTCTCCGTGGTACCTAGTGACAGCGGCAATTGCGGTATTGGGCGCGGTATTCATTAAGTTCGCAGGTATTAACGAAAACTTTTTAGTCGGCTTCCTCGTCGTGCAAGGCGCGAACCTGTGCTTTGCTATTGGTCAGGTGGGCTACAAGGTGGTGATGGAGAAGAAATCGACCGAGTTGCCTCAGCGAACCGTATTTGGTTACTTCTACTTAGGGGCGCTATGTGTCGCGTCAGTGGCTTTCATGCTACTAGGCAACCCAGAGAAACTGCCCACCACCACACTTCAATGGGGAATCCTGATCTACCTTGGCTTGATTGCTTCGGGTCTGGGTTACTTTATGTGGAATAAAGGCGCGTGCATGGTCAATGCTGGCGCACTGGCTGTGATGAACAATGTTTTAGTTCCAACTGGCCTTGTGGTGAACATCCTGATTTGGAACAGAGATGTCGATTTGGTTCGATTGTCTATTGGTGGTGCCGTTATCTTGTTCTCTTTGTTCGTCAATGAGACGTGGGTGAAGAAGCGTGTTGCGAGAGATGCTAGCAATGCCTAGCGCGTTAAGCTAACAAGCTGTATTTAACTAATAAGCTTTGTTTGACTAGCAAGATTCTTATTTAAAATAATACCCAGAAAGCAAAAGAGCGACCGTAGGTCGCTCTTTTTAAATCATCTGTGTAGCAATAAACCATTCAAATCAACTTCAGTGAATTTGATTGTGGCTCACTACCTGAGTCTTGGTTTCAGTGAAGGCAACATCATCAAGTTGTAGGTTGATTCGTTCCAATTCACTTTCCAGCTTCTGACTTTTCTTAAACAGCTTTTGCTGCTTCTTAATCATCTTCGCGAGTTTCTTATTGTACTTCTCTTGTTTCTTAGCCGCTTTCTTCGCTTGTTTGAGTTCAGCTTTCTCATCGCCGCTCGCCTTCGCCATCAGTTTTTTCAGCTTGGCTTTTTCCTGTGCGGCTTCTTTTTTGGCAAGCTCAGGGGCCATATCAGCGGCGGCTGGATCGAACATTTGTACGCTCGGTTCAATTGCCTCGTTGATTTCCGCAAGCGACAGTTCTGGTGCAGGTAATGTTTCCGCTAGCAGGCCGCATGCGACTTTCTCTTCAACGGGTTTGTTTTGACAACCAAGAGGTGGAATTGCGGTGGGTTTGCATAGATTCGCTTGATCCGCCGAAGAACGCGCGCAAGAACGACACACGAACTTAGGTTCAGTCACCAAGCTGTGGATCTCGCCCAAGTGTTCGGTGATATCTCGACGGTTTAACTTACAAAAGCGTTTAGCCATGCTTCAACTCCAGCTAAGAATAATAATGATTCTTAGTTAGATATACATCTGTAACGCGACTATCGCAAGTGTTAAATGGCAATTTATCGTATTTATGACGGGAAATTTTCTTAGCGTGTATCTAAGTTATTGATGCTTCAATTAAGTCATTGATGCTTTCACATAGACGTCAAAACGGTTCTTTTTGGTTTCGATCGCCATGCTCGGTTTTTGCTCGTCTAACCAAGCTGCGTAATCCGGTCTTTTAACCACAACTCGCTTCGATGCCAACTTCATCGCTGGCTCAAATAGGCCATCAGCATCCAGATCGGCACCCACCAAAGATTGGAATACGCGCATCTCTTTTTTGACCAGAGCCGATTTCTTTTTGTTCTCTGGGTGTGGGTACATAGGGTCGAGGTACACCACATCAGGTTGTTCAAAGTCAGGATCGTTACTGAGCTTGTCTAAAGCATCGTGACTGGATGCGTGAATCAACTTCATGCGTTCAGTTACCCAACCACCGATATCTGGGTCTTGTTGCGCTCGCTGCAAGCCATCATCAAGCAGTGCGGCCACAACGGGGTGACGCTCGACCATTTGCACCTTACAACCTAGAGAAGCCAACACAAACGCATCGCGCCCTAAGCCTGCAGTACCATCAAGAATAGTTGGCGTTGCGCCTTTGTTTAAACCAGCTGCTTTGGCAATCGCCTGACCTTTACCACCGCCAAACTTACGTCGGTGACCAACTGCGCCTCCCACTAAATCAACAAAGATAGCGCCAAGCTTGGGCTCATCGACTTTACGTAGCTCAAGTCGCTCACTAGTCAGTACCAAAGCAAAATCGCTGCTTTCATCATGAGATAAGTTCCAGCGGGTCGCTAAGTCATTCAAATGATCGATTTGGGTAGCATCTTCGCAAATCAGTTGTAGTTGCAAGGTCGTCTCCAACAGACAGTAGTATTCAAAACAAAAGAGGCAACCAGTTTACCTGATTGCCTCAACAATACATATTAGCGGTGAAAAGTATTCCCAGCTAAAGTCGGCTTACCTAAACCAATGGCTCTGTCTCTCGCTCTTGTCTTAACTCTACAACAAGCTCTGCGAGTGGCTTAGGTCGCCCTATGATGTAGCCCTGCGCGTAGTTCACACCCAGTTCGATAAGCTTGTCGATAATCTGGGTATTTTCAACGAACTCAGCCACGGTGTGCTTGCCCATCTGCTTGGCAAGATCATTGATCGAGCGAACCATCACATGGTCCATCTCATTCACATCAATATCACGTACAAACAAGCCATCGATCTTCACAATATCGACAGGCAGCTTTTTCAGATAGCCAAATGACGATAGCCCTGAGCCAAAATCATCCAATGCAATCATGCAGCCAAGCTCTTTGATTCGAGTGAAGAACTTGATCGCCTGCTTCATGTTACTCATGGCCGCTGTTTCGGTGATCTCTAAACAAATCTTATGACACGGTATCGATGAATCGCTCAGGCTATCTATCAAAAATTCGACAAACTCACGGTTACCCATCGAGTGACCGGAAAGATTGATTGAACACATCCCCAGTTCCTCTATAACCTCAGGGCGTTGCTCCAACCAACCCAAGGTTTGACTGACGACTTGGCGGTCAATCAAATGCGCGATGTTATAACGCTCTGAGGCTGGCATGAAGATCCCCGGGGAGATGTATTCCCCTTGGATGTTCTTGATGCGGACCAAGATTTCAAAGTGCATTTTATCGCTGTCTTCATCTAGGCCAAGAATTCGCTGCGCAAACAACTCTAAGCGATCGTTAGCCAAGGCCTCATGCACTAGGTTAACGCACTCCATCTCAAGATGGCGACGACGCAGGTCTTCATCATCTTGATGGTAAAGATGATAGCGATTGCGACCTTCTTCTTTAGCGGCATGACAAGCTGCATCCGCCTGAGCGTGCACCATCTGTGGTGAAGCTGCTGTATGGTCGATCAATCGAATACCGATAGAGCACGTCAGGTTGAGTCGAATATCATCCCACAAGAATGGATTCTCACTCATCATCGAGATAATACTGCGACACACATTCACCGCATCTCGTTCAGTACAGTCTTTCATCAGCACAGCAAACTCATCACCACCCATTCGCGCTAACACCGCATTGTAAGGCAGTACGTCTTCTAGCAGTTTGGCGCTAAACAAGATCGCAGCATCACCCGCTTCATGTCCTGCGGTATCGTTCAGCACTTTCAGCTGATCCAAATCTAGGAACAACATTGCGTGAGTTCGCATGTGGCTCTCAACCTCTTTCAGCGCCTTTTGCAGCTCTTGCTCAAAGTGGTTGCGGTTAAAGGTGTCAGTCAGTAGGTCATAGCGAGCCTGATACTCTAGCTTTTCAGAAAGCTCGTGCGTTTCGGTGATGTCTTCACCCACAATCAACAGCTGATCAGACTCCACCAACGGGCGGATATTTTCACGAATCCAGCTCTTGCTGCCGTCGGCATGGCGATATTCGATATCACGACGCCACACACCACGAATCTTATGCTGAGGTTGCAGCAAGATATGACGAGGAATCATCGCGTTCTCATCAACATAGAATTCTCTAGGGCGATGGCCCAACAACTGATCGAGAGGGTATCCCAAAAGCTCTTCGGCAAACTGGTTCACTTGTTGAATGCGATTATTGCCATCGAGCGTAATCATCATCACCGGCTGTTTGTCGTAATACAGCTTCAAGTTTGCTTCACGTTGGAACAGCTTATTCTCAGCAAGCTTACGTGAGGTCACGTCGCGCGCCTCAAAGAGAAACTGAATGTCTTCGTCTTCACTGCCCGGCATCGGCTTCAATGAAATATCCAACACCATCGCACCGCGATCTCGACACCACACCTCGGCTTCAAATCGTAAGGCTGGGTGCTCACTTTTTGCGATGAAATATTCGGCTAGCACTTCTCGCGCAGAACTTTCCCAATGTTGGTGTTGTTGCAGCGGCGTTCCCAGTTTATAGCCTTGATTATAAAGCAGCTCATGTAACTTGCTGTTACTCGACAGCAGCACGCCACCCTTATCAATGATGCCCATAAATTGCAGGCTCTGATCAAATATCGACTCCAACAGTCGTTGGCTTTGGCGACTTGCACGTTCGCTCTTCTTCAGACGGTTAAGGTAATACACCAACACCGCGATAACACACGACATGCTCAAGAACATTAAACCGATGGTGCGAATTTCATCGCGATAGCGCATTAAGAATGACTTCGGCTTATTGAGGAAGGTTACTGAGGCTTCATTCTCTGCACCCAAATCCCAACGTGAGATCTGTTGGTAATCGAGTTTGATTTCTGGCGCGCCAGCAACCACCAATGGCAATGGAGCCTTAGGATTGTTCAGCACGCTCAACAGCACGCGCCCCGTGTCTCGACCTTGCGTTTCTCCACTGTGGATCACGCCACCAATCGCACCAAACCCAAGTCCTAAATCATGCACAATATACAATGGCATCTGAGTTTTTTTGTTGAGCTGACGCCAGTCTTCTTTGCTGCTGACCCGACCATTGATGTCGCGGTAGTAGGCCCAGAACAACAAGCTTTTAGTTAGATCAGCGCGTTGCGCGAACGTCATCAGTTCTTGATAAGAATCAGGCGTATATTGCTCCACCATCCCAGAAAACTCAGGGCGTTTTTGTAGAAATAAATCCACTTGAGCGCGAATAGCTTCACCCGTTACCGAGTGATCGGTAACCACGTAAACTTTTTTAACCGTCGATTGAAGTCGATTGATCAGCTCAATATTGCTCGCCATATCAATATCTTCAGTGATACCGGTTGCGTGCAAGCCTTCAATCATTTGCGGAGAAAAATTGTTGATGCCACCAAAAATAACGGGCGTGCCATTGAGTTCGGGCGCTAAGCGTTTCATCAGATTGAGGGCGTTATTATCACTGACGACTACAGCGGCAAACTCTTCATGCGACAGCTTAGTGCGGTATAGCTGATAAATTCGCTCTAAGTATTCAGCGTTTTGAGTTCGCTTGGTATCGAGATAAACAACCCGGTAAGATAACCCATCGCGATCGAGCTCATCAGATAGTCCTTTATGGAAATCATCTGTCCAGAAAAAGCCTTGATGATAAGAGTGAATAACCAACACATCTTTTGCCTGAGCTGAAGCAAAAACACTCCAACACATCACAATAAAAAATAACGAAAATCGCACTGAATTCACCCTAACCCTATAGTTACTGCTAATATTATCACCCTTGGCTATGATGTGTACTCAAGCCGGTATGTTTTTCATTCAACCTAAGGATTATGCATGTCCACAACCACAGCTCGTCTAGATGATCTAGACCGTGCCATTCTCAAAACCTTGATGGAAGATGCACGAACTCCTTACGCTGAAATGGCAAAGCAGTTCGATGTCAGCCCTGCGACGATTCACGTTCGCATCGAAAAGATGAGATCGGCAGACATTATCGAGCGAACGGAAGTTGTGGTAAACACCAAAAAACTGGGTTACGACGTGTGTTGCTTTATTGGCATCAACCTTAATGCTGCCAAAGATTACCACTCGGCGATCGCTAAGCTGAATGCCTTAGACGAAGTGGTTGAGGCGTACTACACCACTGGTGCTTACAATATCTTTGTAAAGCTGATGTGTAAGTCGATAGAAGAGCTGCAGTTTGTATTGATCGATAAGCTGCAAGCGATCGATGAAGTTCAGTCGACAGAGACACTGATTTCATTGCAGAACCCTATCAACCGCAATGTGAATCCATAACATTGATTCGCCTTGCTTGGCATAACGCACAGACAAAAAAAGAGCCTCTAACTAGAGGCTCTTTTCGCAATAAACTAGATAGTTACCGTGATTATGCGTTGATTCCCGCGTGGCGCAGCATTGCGTCGATTTGTGGCTCACGACCACGGAAGCGTTTGAACAGCTCCATTGGCTCTTCACTGCCACCCATTTCAAGGATGTTGTTCAGGAAGCGATTACCCGTTTCAGTGTTGAAGATACCCTCTTCTTCAAATGCTGAGAACGCATCTGCCGATAGCACTTCTGCCCACAGGTAGCTGTAGTAGCCCGCGCTGTAACCACCAGCAAAGATATGACCAAAGCTGTGTGAGAAACGGTTCCAATCTAGGCTTGGCAGTACCGACACCTTAGACTTAACATCCGCTAGCGTTTCTAGTACGCGAGCACCCACTTCAGGGTCGTATTCTGTGTGTAGCGTGAAATCGAACAAACCAAGCTCTAGCTGACGCAGGATAAACATCGCAGATTGGAAGTTCTTCGCCGCTAGCATCTTCTCTAGCATCTCTTTTGGTAGCGCTTCACCCGTTTCGAAGTGACCAGAGATGAACGACAGCGCTTCTTCTTCCCAACACCAGTTTTCTAGGAACTGACTTGGTAGCTCAACCGCATCCCAAGGCACACCATTGATACCCGCAACTGCGCCCGCTTCTACTTGCGTCAGCATGTGGTGGATACCGTGGCCAAACTCGTGGAACAGAGTCACGACTTCATCATGAGTAAACAGTGCTGGCTTATCACCAACTGGCTTGTTGAAGTTACACGTTAGGTAAGCGACGGGC
Source organism: Vibrio sp. 10N.222.55.A1 (assembly GCF_041473835.1). Taxonomy (NCBI): domain Bacteria; kingdom Pseudomonadati; phylum Pseudomonadota; class Gammaproteobacteria; order Vibrionales; family Vibrionaceae; genus Vibrio; species Vibrio sp. 10N.222.55.A1. The sequence continues at coordinate 21,479 of NZ_JBFRSX010000051.1, forward strand.
GTTTGTAGCTCGCCAGATTCAGTAATACGACGACCACGACAGTCATCCATCCAAGCGCCGCCACGTTTGTGCTCACGTGCGTATAAATCTAGGTAGAAGCTACCACGCAGTGTTCCAGTCGCATCAAAGATATCAAAGAAACGCACTGACTCATGCCATGTGTCGACACCTTCACGCTCTGTTACCGACATACCAAACACACGGTTAAGCACCTCAAACAGGCCTGAAACCACATTCGATTCAGGGAAGTATGGGCGAAGCTCTTCATCAGAGATCTCGAACAGGTTCTGCTTCTGCTTTTCGCTGTAGTAAGCGATGTCCCATAGGTTTAGCTCAGAAACACCAAACTCTTTCTCTGCAAACTGACGCAGCTCTTCAACTTCACGCTCACCTTGTGGTTTTGCTTTTACTGCTAGGTCGTTCAGGAAGCCAAGAACCTGATCTGGCGTCTCAGCCATCTTGGTCGACAGTGATTTCTCGCTGTAAGTACTGAAACCAAGCATGCGCGCGATCTCGTGGCGCAGCTTAAGTTGCTCGGTGATGATCTCAGTGTTGTCCCACTTACCTGCGTTTGGACCGCGATCTGAAGCGCGCGTTACGTACGCTTCATAAAGCTCTTTACGCAGTTCTTGGTTATCACAGTAGGTCATCACAGGTAGGTATGATGGGATATCTAAAGTCAGTAGGTAGCCTTCTTGCTCTTTAGACTCAGCCGCCGCTTGAGCTGCCGCCAGTGCTGATTCAGGCATACCTGCCAGCTCAGCTACGTCTGTGATCTGCTTGCTCCAACCCATGGTTGCATCAAGCACGTTATTTGAGAATTGAGAGCCTAACTCAGACTGGCGCTTGCTGATCTCGCCGTAACGATGCTGTTCATCTGCAGGTAAGCCAATGCCCGACAATTCAAAGTCGCGCAGTGCGTCGGTAATAGTTTTTTGTTGAGCTCGGTTCAGTGCAGAGAATGCTTCACTCGCCTTGACCGCTTTATACGCTTCGAACAAGCCTTTGTGTTGGCCAACCCAAGTGCCGTATTCAGATAGCACAGGTAAGCAGCTCTCATACGCTTCACGCAGTTCGTCACTGTTCACGACAGAGTTCATATGGCTTACAGGTGACCAAATGCGACCTAAACGATCATCCACTTCTTCAATTGGAGCAACTAGGTTGTCCCAGCTTGGTGAAGTATTACCTTCAAGTACTTGTTCTATCTTGTTGCGACACGCTTCAATCACTTGCTCAACTGCAGGCTTTACGTGCTCTGGCTTGATCTGTGAAAACGGAGGTAAGTCCGTGAAGGTTAATAGCGGATTAGACATATAAACATTCCTTTGGCTTTAGAGACTTTCGTCTTTTTTGTAATGAGGTCGTCTTACAGTCATCAGGCTAAAGTTCGCCCTAAAAAATCACCTGCGAATAGTTATTAAATAGTGCCCAACAAGGCAAATTTCAATAGTAGAACCAATAACTAACTGCATATTGCTAGCGACTGTTCCTGAATTGTTCGAGAATTTATGGTCCATTGAGGGTTATAATAGTCTGATTAACCCCACCTACACTAACCACACTCTAATTCGAGAGTGTTACGAGAGTTTAATTTGTTAAGTTATCGCCACAGCTTCCACGCAGGTAACCATGCCGACGTAGTAAAGCATATCGTACAGAGCCTTATTCTTAATTCTTTGAAACAAAAGGATAAGCCTTTTGTTTATCATGACACTCACTCTGGTGTAGGTCGTTACGACTTAACGCATGAATGGTCTGAAAAAACCGGTGAATACAAGCAAGGTATTGCTCGTGTGTGGGAGCAAACAGACCTTCCTGAAGACATTCAAAGCTACCTTGAGTCTATTTCCATTCTCAATAATGGCGAGAAACTGCGTTACTACCCGGGTTCTCCACGTGTTGCACGTGCACACCTGCGTGACCAAGACCGCATGGTACTGACTGAGCTTCACCCAGCCGATCACCCGCTGCTTGAGCAAGAGTTCCACCGTGATCGTCAGGTATCTATCTACAAAGAAGATGGTTTTAAGCGCTTAAAGGGCAGCCTGCCACCAAAAGAACGTCGTGGTTTAGTACTGATCGACCCGCCTTACGAGCTGGCAAAAGAGTACCGTGATGTCGTGACTGCAATCGCTCAAAGCCACAAGCGCTGGGCAACCGGTATCTACGCAATTTGGTACCCGGTAGTAAATCGCTGTGATATCGAAGATATGATCGAAGGTCTCGAAGGCTTAGGCATCAACAAGATTCTACAAATCGAACTTGGCGTATCACCAGACACCAACGAGCGTGGCATGACGGCATCAGGCATGATCGTGATTAACCCGCCTTGGAAGCTAGAAAGCCAAATGAAAGAGATTCTTCCATTCTTGAAGGAAGCAATTGCGCCAGCGACCGGTCACTTCAAAGTAGAGTGGATCGTACCCGAGTAATCTCGAGTCCACATCATAGACTGAAGAATCTTCAACAGACTGTGATGTGGACGAATAAATTTTAAACAGGGAGATTGAGTTCAACCGATCTGCCCTCAATATAATAATTAGACAATTTAAGAATCTATAGGACGTAGGTATCCAGTGCTCTCACTGTGACTACAACCTTCAATAAATGGAGAAAGTAATGGCGACTCATTTTGATTACATCTGTATCGGTGGCGGTTCAGGCGGCATCGCATCGGCTAACCGCGCAGCTATGCACGGTGCAAAAGTTGCACTTATCGAAGCTCAAGACCTTGGTGGTACTTGTGTAAACGTTGGTTGTGTTCCTAAAAAGGTAATGTGGCACGGCGCTCAAGTCGCTGAAGCAATCAACCTATACTCTGAGGACTACGGCTTCGACGTTGAAGTAAAAAGCTTTAACTGGAGCAAGCTGATTGAAAACCGCCAAGCGTACATTGGTCGTATCCACCAATCTTACGACCGCGTACTAGGTAACAACAAAGTAAACGTAATCAAAGGCTTTGCTAAGTTCGTTGATGAAAAGACAGTTGAAGTGAACGGTGAACACTACACAGCAGATCACATCCTGATCGCGGTAGGTGGTCGTCCAACAATTCCAAACATCCCAGGTGCAGAATACGGCATCGACTCAAATGGCTTCTTCGACCTAATGGAGCAACCAAAACGCGTTGCGGTTATCGGTGCTGGCTACATCGCAGTTGAGATCGCAGGTGTACTAAGCGCACTAGGCACAGAAACACACTTGTTCTGTCGTAAAGAATCTCCACTACGTAGCTTCGATCCAATGATCATCGAAACGCTAGTAGAAGTAATGGAAGCAGAAGGTCCAACACTTCACACGCACTCAGTGCCTAAAGAAGTTGTGAAAGAAGCGGATGGCACACTGACTCTACACCTAGAGAACGGCAACACTCAAAACGTTGACCACCTAATCTGGGCTATCGGTCGCCATCCAGCAACTGACGCTATCAACCTAGCATCAACTGGCGTTGAGACGAACGATCGTGGCTACATCAAAGTAGACGAGTTCCAAGCGACTAATGTTCCTGGCATCTACTGTGTTGGCGACATCATGGAAGGCGGTATCGAGCTAACTCCTGTTGCTGTTAAAGCAGGTCGTCAGCTTTCTGAACGTCTATTCAACGGTCAAACCAACGCAAAAATGGACTACAAGCTAGTGCCTACTGTTGTATTCAGCCACCCACCTATCGGCACGATCGGTCTTACGACCCAAGAAGCTGAAGAGAAGTACGGCAAAGACAACATCAAGGTTTACACATCGGGCTTCACTGCGATGTACACAGCAGTAACCAAGCACCGTCAACCTTGTAAGATGAAGCTAGTATGTGCTGGCGAAGAAGAGACTGTCGTTGGCCTACACGGCATCGGCTTCACGGTTGATGAAATGATTCAAGGCTTCGGCGTTGCAATGAAGATGGGCGCAACCAAAGCAGACTTCGACTCTGTTGTGGCGATTCACCCAACGGGCAGCGAAGAGTTTGTTACCATGCGTTAAACCTTTGTAAGTCAAAGAAATATTATGAAAAAGCCGACATCTGTCGGCTTTTTGTGTTTTTTACCGTATGTTTGAATGCTTATTAACCAAACAGCATTTTACACACTTAACTTGGAAGAAAGATCACGCTACAATCGCGCGCTATAAAATTACACGCATAAAAATAACAAATAGCTCTATTACAGAAAGGATGTACGAGTAATGAAAAAAGTGAGTATTCTCGCAGCGGCGATTGCAGTGGCTTTAACAGGTTGTGGTAGCGACAGTTCTAATTCAGGTGTCACAACACCGACAGAACCATCAACAACAACCAACAAATTTATCGATGCCGCTGTTGAAGGTATCTACTACAGCACTAGCTCTGGTTCAAAGGGCATCACAAACAGCGAAGGCGAATTTACCGCTAAGTCTGACGATACGGTGACCTTCTTCATTGGTGGTGAAAATGGCTTGAAAGTAGGGGCAGCATCAAACCGTGATGTACTGACACCATTTGAAGCGGCGGGCAAATACGACCGAGCTCTAAATTTAGCAATTCTACTTCAGTCTTTAGATAACCAATTTGGTAGCGCTTCTGATGAAGTACTGACAATTCCAGATGCGTTGCGCGAACCTGATGCTGCGACGTTAGCGAAGATGAAAAACCTAAGTCTAGATGACCGTGATTCTGTTACAGACTTCCTAACAGCGATGGGAGTCACTTCAATTACTAATGAATCTGAAGCATTGGCTCATATGGAGAAAGCATTCGGAGAAAAATCAGGGACTGTTCGCGGCAGCGCTGATGCCAATCCATTTGTAGCGAAAAATGGGCAATTTATTCGCTCAATCATGGTGAGACAGTATGATATTAACGATCCAAACAACCGCCCTAACGACAAAACAATGTTAGTTCACGCTGACAAAATGCTCCCTAAAGCTGTGTTTGAACATACACGTGGCACGCCTTACTTCACTTATCAAGATTCAGCCAATGGTCTTATTGCTGTAAGTGACAGCGACTCTTTATTGTCATACGCAGACGCTGAAAAGTACATCAGCTGTGTATTGGCAGGGAGTTCTGCAGGCTGCAATCAAACAGCTAACCCAGACTTCACCCTAAACGCTCCGTTTTCTTACCTTCTACTTGATAAAAGCAAAGAAAATACCACACCTAAACCAAAGAGTTACGGTTGGGCACCTTTCATTGAAGGGAATCAACAAGTCCTCAACCACTACACGCCAAACAAACTGGAAGATGATCGAGATGAAGGCGATGCAACCCCTTCATACCAATATGAAACTCTTTCAGGTAGCTATGACCCAATTACAAAAATATACACACAAATTCGTTCAAAAACAGAGTTAAGCGACCCATCAAGCGAATCAAGTAAAGCAAAGCGTATCGAAGAAAGTTTGAATTTCTACTATCACGTAGAAACACCTAGTGACGAAAGGTACGTGGATTTCACTGGGTCTTGGGATACCACTCAGATTTGCGCTGATGGACAAAATGCTGTCATGAGAATGGTATTTGATTCTGAGGGCGCTACCGTATCAGGGAAAGAGTGCAATGCAAACTCACCGGCAGATCTTGAAGACTCAGGCAAGAAGTATACCTATAAAGAGCTTGCTGCAATTGACTATTGGTGGTTTAACATTTCAGGACGTGAATCAAAAGCAACACTGACAGATCTAAACTCAGTCGTGCGCTTCTGTGATGATACTGACAATGGTTATATTCCTGGTTCAGGAGATAAATGTCCTGTTGATGCAAATGGTAATAATCAAGAATACATCATTAAATGGGAGTATCAGCCAGCAGGTACTAACTGGGATGAAGGGTTGCTAACTCGCCGTAAAATGACTCCAGACGGATCAACAACAGGCCGTGTTAGCATCATGCAGAAAATCAACTAACCTTTGAGTTAGTTTGATGACTTATTAATAAACCAGAAGCTGAGCTTCTGGTTTTTTCATTTTTAACACACATGAACCTTCAAACAACCATCAACGTAGATACAGAAACAAAGAACTATCGAGAACAACATGGAGTTTGTTATGAATCTACTCATTGAATCATTTGAAGGCGGGATCTACTTGGCTTACCAAATCATTGGCGAGCAAAAGCAGTTAATCAAAGACGACCACCAGCACCCAATGAAGTTTTTGAGTGTTAACCAAGCCCGCGACCACTTCAGTGATCAAGGCGTATCGTCAGCAATGCTGATACACAACAGTGCATACGACGAGATGTGCGGTGAGCATTGTGGTAACACCCAACCGTTCGAAATTGATTTGAAATGGAGTTAAATCAACTTCAAATCAGTCGCGATAAAAATTAAAAGGCTTACATCAATGTAAGCCTTTCTTATGGGAGTAACTTTCCCTCTTATTCACTCAAATCAACGCAATGTCCGCTTCTGCCTGCGTTTGATGTTTTGCTCTTTCACAATAAAATCGAACAGTGGGGCGAAGAGGTTGGCGAACAAGATAGCCAGCATGATGCCCTCTGGATAAGCAGGGTTGAGCACGCGAATACCAACCGTCATCACACCGATAAGAATCCCGTAAGCCCATTTACTCTGATTGGTAAAAGCGGCAGAAACAGGGTCTGTTGCCATGAAGAAGGTACCAAAGGCAACACCACCCAACACAAAGTGCCAGTAAAACGGCATCGAAAACATCGAGTTAGTATCCGACCCTATCCAGTTCAGTAAACTCGACGTCACGACAAGGCCGACAATCACACCGGCGACAATGCGCCAAGACGCTATCTTCATCACAATCAAAATCAACCCCGTCAGCATGATCAGCAGTGACGACACCTCACCCATCGAACCTGGAATATTACCGATAAAGGCATCCATCCAGGTGATCGCCTCGCCAGTCATATTATTGATAAGCGAAGTACTGCCACCCTCATACCATTGACTCAGCGGTGTCGCGCCTGAATAGCCGTCAGCGGCAACCCACACAAGCCCACCCGACATGTTGGCTGGATAGGCGAAATAGAGAAACGCGCGGCCTGCAAGGGCTGGGTTCAAGAAGTTTCGTCCTGTACCACCGAACAGCTCTTTGGCGACAACGATACCAAAGGTGATACCTAACGCGGCTTGCCAAAGCGGGATGGTTGGCGGAAGAATGAGTGCGAATAGTACCGAGCTAACAAAGAAACCTTCATTCACCTCATGTTTTCGTACAACGGCAAATAAAACCTCCCAGAAGCCACCTACCACAAACACCGTGGCATAAACGGGTAGGAAATAGAGTGCACCAAGCAACATCTGACTTTCCCAGCCACTTGCCACCAATGACTGCGCATCACCAAATGCCCACGACAGACGCCAGCTGCTTTCAATAACCGAGGCAAGTTCGTTAAGTTGATAGCTGGAGGTTAATGCGAGGACGCTTTGGTGTCCGACGTTATACATCCCCCAGAACATTGCCGGGAAAGTCGCCAGCCAGACCAGAATCATGATGCGCTTTAGGTCAATGCTGTCACGAACATGGGTTATACCGCGGTTTACGTTTCCGGGTGTATAGAATATTGTCGCGAAAGCTTCATACACTGGGTAGAGCTTTTCGTACTTCCCTCCGGCTTCAAAGCGTGGAGCCACGTCTTCTAATCGTTTCTTTAAACTCATAATCTCAATCACCTTATTACTTGAGTTATGGTTTTCTACGCATCAGCCGCGCTATTTGAACAATTTTTAACGATTTTTAATCAAATTCGTCTTGAAGAACGAGTGTCTAAAAGTCGAACCGATGTCGAAAAAGAGAGGCGTATAAACAACAAAGCCCCAGCAATGGCTGAGGCTTATTTGGTTTGGTAACGGTCGTCGTTACTTAACGCACATCACATTAAGCAATGAAGAACCTTTCAACTGGTTGACGTTACCGTTGGTAAACAGACCTTTCTTATCTGCGCCCCAATAAGGGAGATGCATTGGCCAGTTCTGTTTTTCCATAACCTTTGAGCTCAAGATGCTTTGCCATTGCTTCTCACTCATCAGCTTCATGTTGACCTGATTACACACCAATTCAGCGCTATCGTAATCTAGGCGGCTCCAAGGCTTACCTTGCTCCATGTAGAACTGTTGTTGATGATCTAGAAGGTAAGGAATAGCATATTGGCTACCCGCAATGTCTGCTTTCACGCGAATCTCGATCTCTAGATCATTGTCTGAACTCGCGTTACCGCTTGGTAGCGTCTGAATTACTGCAGCGCTCGCTACCGCCGCCACTTGCTTAGTAGCCACAGGTTTCGGTGCAGGCTTAGCTTCTACTTTTGCAGGAGCCTTGTGCGTCACCGCTTTTGGCTCTGCTGGTTTTGCCACAATAGGCTGTGATGAGGTTTTCGACTTATCGACCATACGAATAAAGGCTTCACCGTAACCAGAAACCTTACGCACCTGAGCTAGGTCTTTTCTCGCATCAGAGAAGGTAGAATAAGGTCCGATTAAGCAACGGTAGTCTCCGCCTTCCGGCTTCATCCAAACGTTGGTCGAGATCTTCTCATACAGAGGCTTTGCTCGGCTCAGTGACAAAGGCTTGTTCAGCAGGCCACATTGAACCCAAAACAGTTCGTTATCTGAATGACGTTTTGGTGCTTTACTGCCCCACACGCCCTTACCGATCGGACATGATTGCTCTAGCTGTGGTAATTGGTTGGTGCTTGCCTGAGTTGCATCACATAGAACCGACTCTGCATTCACTTGGCTCGATACCAAAAGAGATGCAGCGATAAGTCCCATACGATAATTTCTCGTCACAGCACGACATACAGCATTCATTGTCAATTTCATAACCACCACTTAAACCCTTGCGGGCTAATTATTACCGAATCTATGTCGATAAAACATGAATTCCATTTTAACTATTATTGACACTGTCAATAATACTAAGTTCCAGATCCATTAAGCAAAAAAAGAGCCGTAATTGCTTACGGCTCTTAATTTAGTGACTTTTTTTACTAAAAATCAAACCGGGCTATCACCCTTTATAAATTTTCGGGTTAAACACGTCACGTAACCAGTCGCCTAATAGGTTAATAACGAGAACCAATGTTACCAAAAGCACACCTGGGAATGCTGTGATCCACCATGCTCCTGAGAAAATGTAGTTAAAACCAGTACTGATCAGGGCACCGAGTGATGGTTGGTCTACCGGAAGACCTAAACCTAGGAAAGAAAGTGCCGCTTCTGACATGATGGCATTTGCCACCTGTACCGTAGAGATAACCAAAATCGGTGATAAACAGTTAGGCAGAATATGGCGGAACATGATACGAGGCGCTCTAAAGCCCATCACACGTGCCGCTTCTACGTACTCTTTCTTCTTCTCTGCCAATACCGATGCACGAATCGTACGAGCATACTGCGGCCATTCAGCAATACCGATGATCACCACCAGCATAACAACCGCATATTGCGCGTAGAAGTCACTACCGAAACTCGCCTTAAAGATGGCCGAGACAATGATCGCAACCATCATGGTTGAGAACGAAAGCTGAACATCGGCAAAACGCATCAGGAAGCTATCAATACGACCACCGAAGTAACCTGCAGACAAGCCAATGATGATACCGAGAGTCAGCTGAAGACCTACCGCTAGGAAACCGATCGTCAATGACAGACGCGAGCCGTAAAGCATCGTAGATAAGATGTCACGACCCTGCTCATCAGTACCCAGTAGGAAGCGTTCTTCGCCGTCTTCCATCCAAGATGGTGGCAACTCAGAATCCATGATGTCGATAGACGTCACGTCATACGGGTCTGTTGGCGCTAGAATAGGTGCCGCTAATGCCATAACAAGGAAAGCTGCAAAGATAGCGAAGCTCACCATTGCCACTTTGTCACGTAAGAAGTAGTACAGAATGTCTGACTGCTTGAATCGCTCCCAACGAGATGGAGCTGTTGTTGTTTGTTCCATGATTATGCTCCTTTCCCTGTGATGTTCACTGTTGGGTTAATGATGCCGTAAAGCAGGTCAACAATGGTGTTAGTTACTACGAAGATCAAGCCAACGAAAATAACGTATGCGGTAATCAGTGGAGTATCCACTCGGTTAATCGCTTCAAGGAATAGGAAGCCGGTGCCCGGCCACTGGAATACAGTTTCAGTAAGAATGGTGTAAGCCACCATAGTACCGATTTGAACACCACCTACCGTTAGTACAGGTAACATTGTGTTCTTCAAAGCGTGTTGGTAGTAAATCTTGTTCAGCGCTAGGCCTTTTGCTTTACCAAACTTGATGTATTCAGAACTAAGAACCTCTAGCATTTCAGAACGCACTAGACGAATGAACAGCGGCAGCATGATAGATGCCAAAGCAATACTCGGCAGAACTAAGTGTGCAAGGCCATCTAGTGTTAAGAAGCCAGACTCCCAACCAAACCAGTTTGCGGTCTCACCACGTCCAAACGACGGCAGCCAACCTAGCTCGATAGAGAACACATACATCAGCATGATTGCAGTTAAGAAAACAGGCACAGAGATACCGATACTACTACCGGCCATCACAAGCTTAGTGAAGAAACTTTTTGGGTGTATTGCAGAATAAACGCCTAATGGAATCGACAGACAAACAATGATCAGAGAAGCACCGAACACAAGCTCCAGTGTCGCGACCAGTTTATCTAGAATTACGTCCACAGCAGGGCGTTTAAAGAAATATGAAGTACCAAGATCACCTTGTAGGGCTGCGCCTATAAAGCGAGAGTATTTTGTAACGAAGGGATCATTTAAGCCGAGTTCATCACGTAGCGCTTGACGCTCCGACTCTGAAACAGATTGACCGACTAACTCACGTAACGGGTCGCCCAGGTTATCCTGAATGGCAAACGCCACCAAACTGATCACAAACATCACTATCAGTGCCTGAAACAGGCGCTTGACCAGAAACGTAACCATTCCTTGCCCCTTATCTATCCATGACTATCTAGTCGAAATCCGCGACTAGATAACAAAATTCAGTCTTAAAAAAGGTATTTAGCCAGACTGAAGGAAGACCAAATACCGAAACTTAAATCTATATCTTAATAATTTGAGAGCCTGAAAAGCTTCAGGCTCTCGATTCTAGCAAGCTAGATTATTTTACAACTAGGTCGCCGAAGTAAGGCATAACCATTGGGTTTACTACGTCTGCTGCACCTACGTTAGACTTCGCGCCCCACGCTTCACTTTGCCAGTGTAGCGGTACGAATGCTGCGTCGTTGTAAAGTGTTGCTTCAACGCCTTTCAGCATTTCAGCACGCTTAACTGGGTCAGTTTCAGTGTTAGAAGCTTCTACGATCGCATCCATTTCTGGGTTTGAGTAGCCAGAACAGTTGTATTGACCACGGCCAGTCTCTTCGTTACGAGTCATAGTTAGGAACTCGTTGAAGTTAGCTGAATCTTCTGTATCTGAGTGCCAGCCGATCATCATCATGTCTGCTGAACATAGGTCAAACTCAGGCCAGTACTGTGCTTTAGGCATAGTTTTAAGATCAACTTTGATACCAATCTTAGACAGCATTGCCGCAGACGCTTGCGCTACTTTCGCATCGTTCACGTAACGGTTGTTTGGAGCCATCATAGTTAGCGTAAAGCCATCTTCGTAGCCCGCTTCTTTCATCAGCTCTTTCGCTTTTTTCAGATCGTAACGAGGAACTAGGTCTTCGTTGTGACCCGCGTAGCCTGTTGGGCTTTGCTGACCAGCGGCTGTTGCGAAGCCTTTCATGATCTTCTTAACGATACCTTCGTTGTTGATTGCGTGAACAATCGCCTGACGAACGCGAACATCTTTAAGTGCTTCGTTGCTGTTTTGGTTCATTTGGAACGTGATGATACGAGTACCAGGTAGCGTCACTAGATCGATGTTCTTAGCGTTTTTAACACGCTTGTGATCGTTTGGTGCTACTGGGTGAATCATATCAACGTCGCCAGAAAGAAGTGCTGCAACACGTGTCGCGTCTTCTTTGATTGGCACAAGTGTTAGCTTGTCTACGTTGCCTTCAGTTTCTGTGTCCCAGTAATCGTTGAAACGCTCGAACGTTACTTTAACGCCTTGCTCACGCTGCGTTACGATAAATGGACCAGTACCTGAAACGTTAGTCGAAGCAAACGAGTTACCGTGCTTAACTAGCTCAGACTTGTCTTTACCTTCCGCTGTTTGGCCAGAGTAGAACTTGCTGTCCATTGGGAAGATGTAAGTTGCTGTTTGTAGTACTAGTGGGTAAGCCGCTTTTGATACTAGCTCAACTGTGTAGTCATCCACTTTTACCATTTTTTCGTATGGCGTGAAGATAGACTTAAAGTCTGGAGAAGCTTGTAGACGTTCAAAAGTCCACACAACATCATCAGCAGTCAGTTCGTTACCAGAATGGAATTTCACACCTTTACGTAGGTTGAAGCGGAAAGTCGTTTCATCAACACGCTCCCAGCTAGATGCTAGGCGGCCTTCAAAATCCATCTCTTGAGTGAAACGTACTAGAGGGTCAAACACCATGTGAGACATTTGCAGTGTGCCACCAGACAGCTGCTCGTGCGGGTCAAGTGATACTGGGTCAGCTGCGTAGCCAACGGTAATATCTGCTGCTGCTGCACTAAAGCTTAGGCCAGCTGCCATTAAAGCTACTGCTAATTTGCTTTTCATGGTTTTCATTGCATAACTCCTTCATGCGGGAATCCAGATCCCTAGTTGTTGTATTTGCGTCTGTTTATTGTTGTTAGCAAGCTAAACTCCAGCCTGCTGATTTTTATACCGCGGCTTGTGCCACTGCTTTTTCTTCTCTTAAGCCTGTAAATTCAGGCATTAAAGAAATCAGTTGTTTGCTGTATTCATGCTGAGGTGATTGGAACAGCTGCTCCGTTGGCGCAACCTCCAATAATGTCCCCATCTGCATCACACCAACACGGTCACACATTTGGCGAATAACCGGTAGATCGTGACTGATGAACAGCATGGTTAGGTTTAGCTCGTCTTGTAAGTCTTTTAGTAGGTTAAGAATCTGAGCCTGTACCGACACGTCCAGTGCCGATGTTGGTTCATCACAAATCAAAAGACGTGGGCGAGTCGCCAAAGCGCGAGCGATAGAAATACGCTGACGTTGACCACCTGAGAATTCGTGTGGGTACTTCACCCCAGCCATTTTGCCTAAACCCACGTGCTCTAGCAGGTCGTTCACGATCTGACGAGTTTCATTTTCGTTGCGAGTAAGCTTATGGAATCGGATAGGTTCAGCAATGATGTCGAATATCTTCATTCGAGGGTTCATTGATGTGTAAGGGTTTTGGAAAACCATCTGCATTTGACGACGCATAGGGCGACGTTCTTTTTCAGATTTCAGACCAGTAAGATCAACGCCTTCAAACGTTACCTTGCCTGAGTTTGGTGCGTACAAGCCAGCAATCACACGAGCAATCGTTGATTTACCTGAACCTGATTCACCTACTAAACCAAACGTCTCACCTTCATGCACTTCAAAGCTCACGTTGTTTGATGCTTGAACGTACTCACGACGGCTCTCAAAGAAAGAATCTTTGGTAGTAAAGCGTAAGTTTACGTTCTCAACGTTCAACAGAGGGCCAGTGTAATCACGGTGATCTTGGCTTTGACCTAACCAGTGGTTCTTCACATCCAATGGTTCCATCTCTTGTGCTTCTTCGATGTAGCTAACAAGAGGGAAACGATCGAGTTTGCGATCCGAACGAGGAACCGCAGAGATAAGACTGTGTGTATATGGGTGCTCAGGAGTACCCAGAACTTTCGCTGTTGGGCCAAACTCAACTAAGTCACCACGATACATAACGGCTACGCGGTCGGTAACGTTAGATACCACGCCCATGTCGTGCGTGACCAACATGCAACCTACGTTCTTCTTAATACATAGGTCGCGAATCAAACCCAAGATCTGGTCTTGGATAGAAACATCCAGTGCTGTTGTTGGTTCATCTGCGATGATTAGGTCAGGTTCACCTGCCAATGCGATCGCGATAACCACACGCTGACGCATACCGCCAGAGAATTGGTGAGGGTACTGCTTTAAACGGTTTTCTGGTTGTGGGATACCCACTTGGTTCATCAAGTCTAATGAGCGCTGGTAGGCTTCTTGATCCGAAACCTTCATGTTGGCATGAATCGTCTCTTTTAACTGCTGTTCTACTGTGAATAGAGGGTTAAGAGAAGTCATTGGGTCTTGGAAGATAAAACCAATCTTTGAGCCGCGAACAGAACGCATCTGTTCAGGAGATAAACCAGAGACTTTTTCGCCATCCAGAAATACCTCGCCGCTAGCAATGCGGCCAGGAGGGCTCAGCAAATCGATCACAGCATTACCTACTGTTGATTTACCTGCACCAGACTCGCCTACAACACCAACAATCTCACCACGTTCAATGTTGAACGAAAGTGATTTAACTGCGGCGTGAACTCCATGACGAGATGGGTATTCGATACGAAGATTTTTTACTTCTAAAAGTGACATTACCAGACCTCTACTGCTTTGGCAGCTTTCTGCCCTGTCTGCAAAATTGAATCCATTCTTACCAGAATATTGTTCTGATATTTTATACGGTTGACAATTTGGCAAATAATTCACAGAAAAGCAACAAAAATAGGATAAAAAGTCGACATTAAACGCTTAGCAAGCAAAAGTGCCACATAACTATTCACCAAAAGAGCATATAGTAAGAAAAATCAACATTATATTATCGGCAAGAAATACTCACAAACTCCTTACCACTACTTACTTGTAGAGTTAAAGCCGTGCTTCAAAGCAGATCTCACTACCAGTCACTAAAAACAAATAATTATTCCAAAAAACAATTAACACTATAGAAACAAACGCTAATTTTGTTAATTTGAACAAATAAAACAACCAGATAAACGTTAATTAGCCATACATTTAACCATCTGTATTATTTTGGTAAATACAAAACAGACAAACGAAAGGCCTAATAAATCAGAGGAGTTTTTGAACGACCAAATGCGTACAAAGCTGTCAAATTCAGGCCTTAGTGAGCAAATTTAGGGTCAGGTTTCACTTTTCATAAAAGTCTTTAGACCAAACCCATTAATATGTCGAATTATTGAGCACTCCATTTATATAAAATTAGATATAGAACTGTACATTTGATAAAGAAAGCAACTCTGTAGCAGCACCATTATCAAGCAGATCGTTAGGAATCTGTCTTATATAAGAAGGGGAGATAGATGTAAGAAGCCCCGTCATTTCTGACGCGGACAGCTAGTTGAGGCTTCTTAAGTGATCAGTGAAGAGACATTCTTTGAACATCAGGCGAACCCCACTCTGTTCAAGTTATCTAAGTTTCAGATGTAAAAAAGCCCTAGTCTTTCGACTAGGGCTTCTTAAGGTGGTCGGTGAAGAGGGATTCGAACCCCCGACCCTCTGGTCCCAAACCAGATGCGCTACCAAGCTGCGCTATTCACCGAGACGTTTCGTTTGATTTCTCAAACCGGGAACTTCAAAGAAGCTACCAAAATTAATGGGGTGGCTAACGAGATTCGAACTCGCGACCACCGGAATCACAATCCAGGGCTCTACCAACTGAGCTATAGCCACCACTAATTTTTTATATAACCGCTTAAAAGCGATTATTGAAATAGTGGTCGGTGAAGAGGGATTCGAACCCCCGACCCTCTGGTCCCAAACCAGATGCGCTACCAAGCTGCGCTATTCACCGACTAGTTTTGTATCGACTCTTGGGAATAATGAATCAACACTGGAAGCCGAAGCTACCGATATTTTGTAAAGAAAGAATGGGGTGGCTAACGAGATTCGAACTCGCGACCACCGGAATCACAATCCAGGGCTCTACCAACTGAGCTATAGCCACCATTATTTCTTTTTGCCAATTTCTCACTTACCGAAGTAAGAGACCGGATGGCGCGCCTGAAAGGATTCGAACCTTCGGCCTTTGGCTCCGGAGGCCAACGCTCTATCCAGCTGAGCTACAGGCGCATGCCCTGTCGGCGGAGTGGAATAATACGTATATCACCCAATGCCGTCTAGTACTTTTTTAACTTTTTTTTCTGTTTGGTCTCTTTTTCGACAGTTAATATGTGATAAACCCCTTATTTGAGTACTACAACCCGCCACAGCTTATAAGTTGTTGTTTATTGCAACAACTTATCGGGATATAATCACCCATTATTTACATTGGTTTAACAGTTGCTCTTTGCTGGTTAAAGCCAAAACACCCTTCCAACACTATAAATTGGTAAGCATGTACTTACCTTGGGAATGTAAAGTGAGTTTAATGGATATGTCTCGTCGAATTTTAAGCGTTGTCATCGCAGTTTTAACCTTTTCAACTGGCGCAATGGCTGCAGGCCTAAGCGAAGCGGAGCACGATGCAATTGCTGAACGCATCAAACCAGTTGGCCAAGTTTACCTAGTCGGCAGCGAGCCAGTAGCCGCAGAACCAACAGGCCCTCGTGATGGCGCAGCAGTTTACGGTACCTTTTGTATCGCTTGTCACGCATCTG
This sequence comes from Vibrio sp. 10N.222.55.A1, assembly GCF_041473835.1. Classification (NCBI taxonomy): domain Bacteria; kingdom Pseudomonadati; phylum Pseudomonadota; class Gammaproteobacteria; order Vibrionales; family Vibrionaceae; genus Vibrio; species Vibrio sp. 10N.222.55.A1. The sequence goes on from NZ_JBFRSX010000051.1 coordinate 37,928, forward strand.
GCGTAAGTGGCGCACCTAAAACAGGTGATGCTGGTGACTGGGGTCCTCGCATTGCTCAAGGTCGCGACATTCTAGCTGACCACGCAATCAACGGCTTCAATGCGATGCCAGCGAAAGGTTCATGTATGGATTGTTCAGACGACGAAATCAAAGATGCTATCGAGCACATGATTGCCGGTCTGTAATTAAAAATGCCAGATTCAGAAAAGGTGACCTCATGGTCACCTTTTTTATTGGCTTCTATATAGTGCGATTAAAGTAGGGCATTACTTCTTGTTGAACATCGCTCGAATATTCGCAATGTGCGCCTGCCCTTTTTCCATTCTTTCTTCAGCGGATTGAGGCTTCTTAGCGCTTTCCCACTCCACATCATCGTGCGGCAGCTCATCGAGGAAGCGGCTTTGTGTTGGCTTTATTAATTCACCATATTGACGACGTTCACGACACTTAGTAAAAGTCAGCTCTTTCTGCGCTCGAGTAATCCCCACATACATAAGACGACGTTCTTCTTCTACGTTGCCTTCATCGACACTGGTTTGGTGCGGCAAGATGCCCTCTTCTGCACCCATCAGGAATACATATGGGAACTCTAGACCTTTCGATGCATGCAATGTCATTAATTGGACTTGATCTGCATCGTCATCATCCTCACCACGCTCCATCATATCGCGCAGCGTTAAACGTTGAACCACCTCGCGCAGGGTTTTCTCTTCTTTATCGTAGTTGTCACCCTCAAGATCGGCCACAATCCAGCTATACAGATCAGAGACGTTCTTCATTCGCATTTCAGCGGCTTTCGGGCTCGCTGAGGTTTCGTACAACCAATCTTCGTAGTTGATGTCACGAACCAAAGAACGAACGGCTTCAACCGTATTACCACGCTCGGCATTGTCTGAGATACGAACAATCCAGTCACCGAAGCGGCGCAAATTTTCTAAACCACGCCCCGTCAGTGTCTGCTCTAAGCCCATCTCAAAGCTGGCTTCAAACAAGCTCTTGCCACGCATATTGGCGTAGCTGCCTAACTTCTCAAGCGTCACCGGACCAATCTCTCGGCGCGGTGTGTTTACAATACGTAGGAAGGCGTTGTCATCATCAGGGTTCACCAACACACGCAGGTAAGCCATGATGTCTTTAATCTCGGCTCTCGCGAAGAAAGAGGTACCGCCAGAGATCTTGTAAGGCACACGGTTCTGCATCAGCGCTTTTTCAATCAAGCGTGATTGGTGGTTACCACGGTAAAGCACTGCGTAATCTTTGTATTCAGTACGGTTCAAAAACTTGTGGGCGATGATCTCGCCGGTAATACGCTCTGCTTCATGCTCTTCATTCTTAGCATTCAGTACCTTGAGCTTTTCACCGTCTGGGATCTCTGAGAATAGTGACTTTTCATAAACGTGTGGGTTGTTGGCGATCAAGATGTTCGCCGCACGTAATATTCGGCTGGTTGAGCGATAGTTTTGCTCGAGTTTGATCAAGCGAAGATTTGGATAGTCCTCACCCAGCAACACCAAGTTTTGCGGTTTTGCACCACGCCATGAATAGATAGATTGGTCATCGTCACCTACTACCGTCAAGCGACCACGCTCTCCCACCAGTAAACGAACCAACTCATATTGGCTGGTGTTGGTATCTTGGTATTCATCGACCAGTAAATAGCGGATACGCGACTGCCAGCGCTCACGCACCTCTTGATTGGTTTTCAGTAGTAATACAGGCATCGCGATCAGATCATCAAAATCGAGTGCGTTGTATGCCTTCATCTGTTTCTGGTACATCTCAAAACAGAATGCAAACAACTGCTCTTGTTCGCCTTGAGCACGTGCTTTCGCCTGATCTGGCGTCAGCATGTCATTTTTCCAATTCGAAATGGTGCTCATTAAAGCGCGTAGCAAATCCTTATCACCATCGATCTGTCTCTCTGTTAACTCTTTTAACAAAGCTAACTGGTCTTGGTCATCAAACAGAGAGAAACCCGCTTTCAAACCCAGCGCTTTGTATTCACGGCGAATGATGGTTAAGCCCATGGTATGAAAAGTCGAAACAATCAGCCCTTTCGATTCGCCCTTACCTAGAGTTTGCCCAACACGCTCTTTCATCTCGCGTGCCGCTTTATTAGTAAAGGTCACCGCCGCAATATTACGCGCCTTATAGCCACATTCCTGAACCAGATAAGCAATTTTATTGGTGATAACACGTGTTTTACCGGATCCAGCGCCCGCTAATACTAAGCAGGGGCCCGAAACATATTTCACGGCTTCATCTTGTCTTGGGTTCAGTTTCATTTGATTCTCAGTTTGGTCTAGAGGGGCGAATTCAATTGCGCGCCTATAATAATGCTGCAACAGCACGAATGCTACGTTCTCTTATACAAGATTTTTACGCTGATTATGTAAAACTTTGTTGCACATGTGTGTGGTTATTAGGCTATAATGAATGAACGTTCATTCATTGGTGGTTGAAATATGACAACTCATGCACCTCGGGATAAACGCCAGCAAATACTTTCTGCAGCTGAAAAGCTAATTGCAGAGGTCGGTTTCCAAGGCCTTTCAATGCAAAAATTAGCCAAAGAAGCGGGAGTGGCTGCAGGCACTATCTATCGCTACTTCGATGATAAAGAGCATTTGATAGAAGATGTTCGAATGCTCGTGACTCAAAGAGTAGCTGATGCTGTTCAACAAGGGGTTAATGATTCGGATCCAATTAAACAACGCTACCGTACTATGTGGTTGAACATATGGAACTTAGCAGGAACGAATTTAGCCGCAATAAAAAATCGGGTTCAGTATGACTCTCTACCCATCACAAATAGCCTAAACTTCAGGGAACTAGAACGTAAAATGTTTGCCCAAGTTGAGCTGCTATTTAATGAGGGGAAAGAACAAGGATTGTTTAAACCACTTAACAATGAAGTATTAGGTGGATTGAGCTTGGCGGCTAGTGTTTCTCTAGCACGCAAGCATTCTTTAGGATTTTACCAACTTGATGAGGCAGAACTAGAATCTGCAATCGAAGCCAGTTGGGACGCAATAATTAAACACTAGATCGGAGTTTTGACCATAATGAAAAAGTGGACTTTCTTCATGTTACTCATCGCTGTACTACTTTTCGGCAGCGTTATTGGGTTTAACATGTTCAAACAACAAAAAATTGCTGAGTATATGGCCAACCGCCCTGAACCAGAGTTTCCAGTAACGGTAACTGAAGTTCAGCCGATCGACTGGGTTCCAGTGATTGAAGCTATCGGCTTCATCGAACCTAACCAAGGTGTGACACTAGCGAACGAAACCAGCGGTGTTATCGATCAAATTTCTTTCGAATCAGGTACTGAGGTTAAAAATGACCAACAACTGATCCGCCTTGATTCTGATGTAGAGAAAGCCAATCTAAAAAGCTCTGAGGCACGCTTACCGGCTGCTGAAGCTAAATACAAGCGCTACCAAGGGCTATTCAAGAAAGGCTCTATCTCTAAGGAAGCCTTCGATGAAGCAGAAGCTAATTTCTTATCGTTAGCGGCTGATATTGAAAGCCTTAAAGCATCGATTGCCCGTCGCGAGATCCGCGCTCCGTTTGACGGCACTGTCGGTATTCGTAATGTGTATCTAGGCCAATACCTACAATCTGGCACTGACATCGTTCGCCTAGAAGACACCAGTGTTATGCGCCTACGCTTCACTATTTCTCAAAATGACATCTCTCGTATTGAGGTTGGTCAGGCGATCGACATCTTCGTTGATGCATACCCAGAAAAACCGTTTAAAGGTTCTATTAGTGCCATTGAGCCTGCGGTTAGCATCCAAAGTGGTCTTATCCAAGTACAAGCCGATATCCCAAACAACGATGGTAAGTTACGTAGCGGTATGTTTGCGCGCGCTAACATCATTCTACCTAAACTAGCAAACCAAGTGACACTGCCTCAGACGGCCATCACTTTCACACTTTACGGTGACAATGTTTATATTTTACGTGAAGAAGATGGTGTGCAGCGTGTGAAACAACAAGTGGTGAAAGTAGGTGAACGTACAGAAAGTATTGCTCACATACTGGAAGGCGTAGAGCCTGGCGATGTTGTCGTGACAACGGGTCAAGTTCGTTTAAGTAACAATGCTAAAGTTCGAGTTGTAGAAAGTGATGCAACGACGCCGCCAGCTGAAACACCAATGCTGTAATTGGAGGAATCATGCGCTTTACTGATGTTTTTATTAAACGTCCAGTTCTGGCTATTTCAATCAGCTTTTTGATCGCATTGCTTGGCTTCCAAGCAATCTTCAAAATGCAGGTTCGTGAATACCCAGACATGACAAATACGATCGTGACGGTCACGACGAGCTATTACGGTGCCAGTGCCGATCTGATCCAAGGCTTTATAACTCAGCCATTAGAACAAGCGATCGCTCAAGCCGATAATATTGATTATATGACGTCGCAGTCCGTACTCGGTAGCTCGACTATTACGGTCAATATGAAGCTCAATACCGACCCGAATGCCGCGCTGTCTGACATACTGGCCAAGACTAACTCGGTACGTTCTCAGCTTCCTAAAGAAGCCGAAGATCCAACCGTAACTATGTCTACCGGTTCAACAACGGCGGTACTCTACATTGGTTTTACGAGTGATGAACTCTCTGCAAGCCAAATTACCGACTACCTTGAGCGAGTGGTTAACCCACAACTGTTTACCGTTAATGGCGTATCAAAGGTCGACTTGTACGGCGGGATCAAATACGCATTACGTGTATGGCTTGATCCTTCCAAAATGGCAGCATTAAACCTGACAGCCACTGACGTGATGACGGTGCTTAATGCAAACAACTACCAATCAGCAACTGGCCAAGCAATTGGTGAGTTTATGCTGTACAACGGCAGTGCCAATACCCAAGTAACCAATACCGATGAATTAGAAAGGTTGGTGGTCAAAACCAGTCAAAATGGCGGTTCTATTGTTCGCTTAGGTGATATTGCTAAGGTTTCACTAGAAAAAAGCCACGATGTGGTTCGCGCAAGTGCTAATGGCAAACAAACGGTTGTAACCGCCATCAATGCAGCGCCAAGTGCTAACCCGATCAACATTGCTGCTGATGTTATGCAGCTGTATCCTGAGTTGGAGCGAAACCTACCAAGCAATATCAGCATGAATATCATGTATGACTCAACCATTGCGATTAATGAATCCATTCAAGAGGTTATACACACGATTGTTGAAGCCGCGCTGATTGTATTAGTGGTTATCACGCTATTCTTAGGCTCATTGCGTGCGGTTATCATTCCTATCGTAACCATCCCTTTATCGCTGGTTGGTGTTGCGATGGTGATGCAAGTCATGGGTTTCTCATGGAACTTAATGACGCTACTGGCGATGGTATTAGCAATCGGTCTAGTGGTTGATGATGCAATCGTAGTACTGGAAAACGTCGATCGACACGTCAAATTGGGGGAATCTCCTTTCAGGGCTGCCATCATTGGTACCCGTGAAATTGCAGTACCGGTTATTGCAATGACACTGACATTGGGCGCGGTTTATGCCCCTATCGCAATGATGGGTGGTATCACAGGCTCGCTGTTTAAAGAGTTCGCATTAACCCTCGCTGGCGCGGTATTTGTTTCTGGAATCATCGCTTTAACACTGTCTCCAATGATGTGTTCAAAGCTGCTAAAAGAAAATGCACAGCCGAGTAAGTTTGAACTGAAGGTACACAGCGTACTTGATCGTATGACAGGCCGTTACTCTAAGATGCTGCATGCGATCATGGATCATCGTCCGGTTATCATTGGCTTTGCGGTCATTGTATTTTTAAGCTTGCCGATGCTGTTTAAATTCATCCCAAGTGAACTTGCCCCTGCAGAAGATAAAGGGGTGGTGATGATGATTGGTACTGGTCAATCAACGGCTAACCTAGACTACCTAAGTAACACGATGGATGACGTGAGCGGTATCTTGGTGACCCAGCCTGAAATCCAATACGCTCAATCCTTCACTGGTGTACCAAACTCAAACCAAGCATTTGGTATTGCCTCAATGGTGCCATGGAGTGAGCGCACGGCTAGCCAATCTGAGGTAACGAACCGTATCAGTGGATTGCTACAAGATATCCCAGGCATGGCAGTAACCGCGTTCCAAATGCCAGAGTTGCCGGGTGCCGGTTCTGGTCTACCACTCCAGTTTGTGATTACCACACCAAGCAGCTTTGAGAGCTTATTCGCTATCGCAACCGATATTTTAACGGATGTGAAAGATAGCCCTCTCTTTGTCTACTCTGACCTTGATTTGAACTACGATTCAGCAACGATGAAGATTCAAATTGATAAAGATATGGCGGGCGCTTATGGGGTAACGATGCAAGATATCGGTGTCACCCTAAGCACCATGATGTCGGATGGTTACGTTAACCGTATTGACCTCAACGGTCGTTCTTATGAAGTGATCCCTCAGGTTGAGCGTAAGTTCCGCTTAAACCCAGAGTCAATGAATCATTACTACGTTCGAGCCAGCAATGGTGATGCTGTTCCTCTCGGTAGCTTGGTAACAATTGATGTGGTGGCAGAGCCTCGCTCTCTTCCTCACTTCAACCAGTTGAACTCAGCGACGGTCGGTGCGGTTCCTATGCCGGGCGCGGCGATGGGTGATGCGGTAAACTGGTTTGAAAACATTGCCCAAACCAAATTACCTGCAGGCTATAACCATGACTACATGGGTGAGTCGCGTCAGTTTGTAACAGAAGGCAGCGCACTGTATGTGACGTTCGGTTTAGCACTGGCGATCATCTTCTTGGTTCTGGCGATTCAATTTGAGTCGTTAAAAGATCCATTGGTTATCATGGTGTCGGTGCCACTCGCAATATGTGGTGCATTGATTGCGCTCGCTTGGGGCGCAGCGACGATGAACATCTACTCGCAAGTGGGGCTGATTACCTTGGTTGGTCTGATTACCAAGCACGGTATCTTGATCTGTGAGGTAGCAAAAGAAGAGCAGCTGCATAATAAATTATCACGCAAAGAGGCGGTTATGGAGGCGGCAAGGGTACGTCTACGTCCAATCCTAATGACAACAGCGGCGATGATTGCAGGCCTGATCCCATTGATGTACGCCACGGGTGCAGGTGCAGCTCAGCGCTTTAGTATCGGTATTGTTATCGTTGCTGGTCTGGCGATTGGTACGCTGTTTACGCTGTTTGTTCTGCCGGTTATTTATAGCTACTTAGCCGAAAAACATAAACCAATTCCAGTTTTCCTCGAAGATAAAGATCTCGAGAAGCTGGCCCGTGTTGATGAAGCAAAAGCGGCGCACAGAGAATTAGCTAACAATAAGTAATTTCCCTGTCGTATTAACAATAAAAAGGCTACTTCGGTGGCCTTTTTTTGTACGCCATAGGCGACATCTTTGATGTGATTAAATAGAATAGTGATAAATATTCAGGAGTTTTAATTGATATGTTTGATCCAAAAAAACTAGAGCAAATTGCTAAGCAGATCCACGATTCTATGCCTCAACCAGTAAAAGAGCTTGGTTCAGACGTAGACCAAAAAGTTCGCCAAGTTATCCAAGGCCAACTCAACAAGCTAGACGTTGTGAGCCGTGAAGAGTTTGATGTTCAAACACAAGTACTGCTTCGCACTCGCCAGAAGCTCACTGAAATGGAACAAAAACTGGCTGAACTAGAAGCAAAGCTTTCAGATAAATAGTCATTTTTTTCAATCAGTTCAAGTTCGAATAAAGGCTTACCTTCGGGTAAGCCTTTATTTTTTCCTCAATCTATCAAGCCTTCACCGGTAAAATAGTTGCAAGCATAAAAAAGCCCCGAACAAATGTTCAGGGCTATTTTTATTCAGTGATGAACTGGAAGATTAACCGCCAACAGCGATACGCTTCATGTCGCTCATGTAGCTACGTAGCTCTTCACCAATGTATTCTACAGGGTGGTTACGGATAGCTTCGTTTACTTCAATTAGCTTAGCGTTATCAACTTGGTTAGATGTCTCACCTAGACCACGGCCGATGACGTCCGTTGCTACTGAAGGCATGAACTTCTCACGTAGTAGCGGTGTTGCTACGTTAGCGAATAGGTAGTTACCGTACTCAGCAGTATCAGAGATTACAACGTTCATTTCGTAAAGACGCTTACGAGCAACTGTGTTTGCGATTAGTGGAAGCTCATGTAGAGATTCGTAGTAAGCAGACTCATCAATGATGCCTGATGCCGTCATAGCTTCGAATGCTAGCTCAACACCGGCACGAACCATAGCAACCATTAGGATACCGTTGTCGAAGTACTCTTGCTCTGAGATTTCTACGTCAGAAGCTGGGTAGTTTTCGAATGCAGTTTCGCCTGTCTCTTCACGCCAGCCTAGTAGGTTCACGTCATCGTTCGCCCAGTCAGCCATCATTGTGCTAGAGAAGTGACCAGAGATGATGTCATCCATGTGCTTGTTGTAAAGCGGACGCATTAGGTCTTTAAGCTCTTCAGAAAGCTCAAACGCTTTAACTTTAGCCGGGTTAGATAGGCGATCCATCATGTGAGTTACGCCACCAAACTTAAGTGCTTCAGTAATCGTTTCCCAACCGTATTGTAGAAGCTTGCCTGCGTAGCCAGGTTCGATGCCATCAGCAATCATCTTCTCGTAAGATACGATAGAACCCGCTTGTAGCATGCCACAAAGGATAGTTTGCTCACCCATCAGGTCAGATTTAACTTCTGCTACGAAAGAAGACTCTAGGCAACCTGCACGGTGACCACCAGTACCTGCAGCCCAAGCTTTAGCGATATCCCAACCTTCGCCTTTAGGGTCGTTTTCTGGGTGAACAGCGATAAGTGTTGGTACACCGAAGCCACGTTTGTACTCTTCGCGAACTTCAGAGCCTGGACACTTAGGTGCAACCATTACTACAGTAAGGTCAGCACGTAATTGCATGCCTTCTTCCACAACGTTGAAGCCGTGAGAGTAACCAAGAGCAGCGCCTTGCTTCATTAGAGGCATTACTGTTTCAACAACGTTTGTGTGTTGCTTATCAGGAGTAAGGTTGATTACTAGGTCTGCTTGAGGGATTAGCGTTTCGTAGCTACCCACAACAAAGCCGTTTTCATCAGCATTTTTGAATGATTGACGCTTTTCATCAATTGCCGCTTGGCGTAGAGCGTAAGATACGTCTAGACCAGAATCACGCATATTTAGACCTTGGTTTAGACCTTGAGCACCACAACCAACAATTACGATTTTCTTACCTTCAAGGTATTCAGCTTCTGTCGCGAATTCTTCACGATCCATAAAGCGGCAACGACCTAATTGGTCTAGTTGTTCACGAAGGTTTAATGTATTGAAATAGTTAGCCATTCTAGGGCACTCCTTTAAAAATAAGTCCGTAAGGTCGATATCTCTCTATCGAATGACTTCATACTAAAACAGACACTCCGTTGCTGAAAGTGATATATTCACAATTAGTTATTGCAATAAATGCAACATGGAAACGATCGCAGAACATGAACATAAAATCTCTACAATTATTTATACATTTATGCGACAGCAAGAGTTTCAGCAAAACCGCTGCTGCTATGCACGTCAGTCCTTCAGCGCTGAGCCGTCAGATACAAAAGCTTGAAGAGGAAACAGGACAAGAACTGCTAATCAGAGACAACCGCAGTGTTGATCTTACCCCAGCAGGAAAACACCTATTGCCTGTAGCATTGAGCATCGTGGGAGAGTGGCAGCAATATAACCTTCACCTGAAGGGCGGAGAGCAAGAACTTAAAGGTGAGATCCGTATATTTTGTTCAGTAACGGCTAGCTACAGTCACCTACCTGAACTCATAACCGAATTTAGGGCTATTCATCCGTATATTGAATTTAAGCTCTCTACTGGTGATCCAGCTCAATCCATCGACAAGATCTTAAACGATGAAGCGGATATCGCGATTTCAGCAAAGCCAGACATCCTTCCTTCAAGGTTAGAATTCGAAACCATCAGCGATATTCCACTGTCAGTCATCATTCCATCTGGTGTGAGTAGCTTTAGCCAACAACTGCAATCCGATAAGCCAAACTGGAATGAAGTGCCCTTTATCATCCCAGAAGCAGGAACAGCGCGTGAACGAGCCAATGCATGGTTTAAAAAGATGAAGATAAAACCCAACATATACGCGCAAGTTTCTGGCCATGAGGCGATTGTAAGTATGGTGGCACTAGGATGTGGAGTTGGCATCGCACCTGATGTGGTCATAAACAACAGTCCAGTAAGAGATAAAGTTAGCCGCTTAAAGATAGAACCTATCAAGCCATTTGAGTTAGGCGTATGTTGTAAGCGAGCACAGCTAGATAACCCTCTAATTCGAGCGTTCTGGCAAGTTGCAGAAGGGAAATATTTAGCGGACTAGTCGTCATTGTTTTAAATACAAAAAAGGGAAGAGCACGTCAGTGCCCTTCCCCTTTTATTTATGTATATCGCAGATAAGAAAAAAGCCCGCTGATTTCTCAGCGGGCTTTCTAATGGTGGTGGAGGGATAGGGATTTGAACCCTAGAACCGCTATTAACGGTTGCCGGTTTTCAAGACCGGTGCTTTCGACCACTCAGCCATCCCTCCAAAAAATTGTCATCAACAGATTAGTACACTGTAGATGTTGTTACATGTATACACAGGTAACGATATTTAAAGCCTGGCGATGTCCTACTCTCACATGGGGAAGCCCCACACTACCATCGGCGCTATTGTGTTTCACTTCTGAGTTCGGCATGGAATCAGGTGGGTCCACAATGCTATGGTC